>DATEAE010000116.1:0-8727 GCA_035288505.1 Candidatus Nanoarchaeia archaeon | reverse complement strand
GGTTTAAACAGAAACAATATTCCAATCATTAAAGATATTTTCAAGCTGAATAATGCAAATGGTGTTGTGCTTGCATCGTCAGGCGGCGGCAAGTCTTATTTTACCAAACTCATGATTTCTCGCTTGTTATTATGTGGCGTGAAAGTTATCTGCATTGATCCTCAGCAGGAATATAAAGAGCTGGTGAAACGCTTCGGCGGCGAATTAATCACTATTTCAAGAACTTCTGACACTATCATTAATCCGCTTGACTTATTGGGGCATGAGTATGACGAGAAAAAGTTGACACTGCTTGACTTGTTTCATGTCATGCTGGGCGGCACATCAGAAATACAGAAAGCGGTGCTTGACCGAGCGCTCACCGCTGTGTATACCGCTCGTGGGATTACGAACGATGAGAAGACTTGGGTAAAAAGACCGCCAATCATGGGCGACTTGCTGCACGAGCTGAAATCGATGTCGAAGAATGCGACGCAGATTGAGAGGGAGACATATCGCAGCTTGATAAACAGGATGGAGATGTACGTGAGCGGCGTGTTCAGTTTCTTGAATAGGCAGACAAAGCTCAATTTCCAAAATAACTTTGTCTGCTTCAACATTGGGGACATGCCCGCGCAGGTAAAGCCGACCATGATGTTTTTGATTCTGGATTATGTCGCAATGAAAATGCGGAGCGATATTGAGCGCAAGATTTTAGTGATTGACGAGGCATGGTCATTGTTGCAGCGGGCTGAAGAGGAGAGTTACATATTTAAAATTGTCAAGACATGCAGAAAATTTAATTTAGGGCTGCTATTGATAACACAAGATGTAGGAGATTTAGTGCAGAGTGCTGCGGGTAAAGCATTGCTGAACAATTCTGAGTACACTCTTTTGTTGCGGCAGAAGCCGTCGATTATTGATGAGGTTGTTAAGACGTTTCATCTGTCCGCAGAGGAGCGTGAGAGGCTCTTAACTGCGTCAACAGGCGAAGGCATTTTGATTATAGCTAATGAACATTCAGAAATTAAAATAATCGCTTCGCCTGAGGAGCATGTTTACATTACAACAAATGCAGATGAGAAGCTTGCGGCGCGTGCAATCGTTACGGAGTTTAAAGATAGTGATTTGGATTATTCAAAAGGATTCTTTCGGAAAAAAGAGGTAACGCAAGAACAAGTCGATGAGTTAGTGAGTCACGGCTATCAGATTTCTTCGCATATTGGGTTGTACGGCGGCAGATTGGAAGAGTATCTGCTCAAGCCAAGAGGAAATGAGTCAGCTACTCACTTTTTTGTTATCAAAGTTATTGAGGAGTATTTGAGGAAATATGTTCAAGAGGTAACATTGTACGAGACAAGAGATGCGGACATTGTTTTTGCATGTGGAAAAGAAAAAGTTGCGATTGAAGTTGAGACAAGCACGCAAAAATTGTCACGCATTAAAGAAAAAGTGGAGATGCTCAATAAGAAATACAAAAAATGGTTCTTTGTTGTAACAGATTGGACTGATAAAGCAAAGTATCAGCGGTTTGGTTCAACCTATGTGCGGAAGGAAGTGCCCGCAGTCATTAAGAAGGATTTTCTTGGTTCAAATTCAGGGGTTTTAGCGCCCAATAAGCCCGCCGTTGAGCCTTTTGAGGTTCAAACGGGCGGGCGTATACGTCGTACTAAAAGCAGGAGGACACCATGAAACAAACAAATGTACAGAACAAGCAACAGCAGGCAACAGACAAAGAATATGTGAAGCCAACCATCGACCAAAACAGGCCAATCGTGGAAAGCCAAATAACAAAAAGTAAAGATGGCAAGTACATGATACATCGGACGGTGATTACTTCGATTAAACCGATGAAGTATTATGAGGCGGTGATGGGAAAGAAAGATTAAATCAGAGATTAAATGTTATTGGTGAACAAGACTAGCAAACTCGATACGGCGATGATTATTGGATTATTGCGTGTAAGAAAGAGCACGTTTCTGGCTACGCAATCAATTCTGAGAAAGCACAAGTGCCGTCGTTCAGAGATGCGGTGGACAAGATTACGAAGATGAAAAAGCAAAAAAATAGTGGGAGGTCAAAATGGAAAAATGCAGTTATGACGGAAAGAAATGCAGAGGAACTATTGGGTGCTTAATGGGTATTTGCGCAAAAAAAGTTGACAGCAAAATTGATGACTGGTCGAACGAACACGGCTGGAATGAGTAACAAAATAGCACCGATTCGTTGCAAAACGGCTCATTTTGAGTGCTTTGAACAATTCAGAGTGTACAATGATAAGCCGATGAAGTATTATTAGGCGGTGATGAGACGGAAGTGAGAAACCTATAGTTTTTCATGATGTAGCGGTGCAGTACACCTTTATGCTGGAGAAAAAAGTTGTGGCCGCCAGCACACTGCACCGCTTTTACTTTTTTAATTCGTTTTACCATATCGCTGGTCATTTTTTCGGTCATCAGCATATCATTTCTCCCCCTGATAATGAGAACGGGACACGATAATTTTGATAATTTCATTCGTACATTATATCGTTTTGTCGCATTAAAATTCGCCTTAAGCGCATCAGGATTTGTGCAGCGCAAGCCAGCCGCCAACACCTGCTCATCACTCATTGGCGCGCTGAACGTGAATGGCTGTCTTTTCTCTGCGAGTTTGTAGGCATCCTTAACAATTGACGATACAATCTGTTTCAATGGGATTACATTGTTTACTTTAATGGGGTCAACGTCAGCCGTGCCCGTAAGTACAAGTGCGTGTACAGGAAATGCGGCGGCGTACTGTAATGCTATCATGCCGCCCAACGAATGCCCGACAATGACAGGATTTTGGCAATGTGTTTGTTTAATGATGTGCTGTAAGGTTTGTGCAAACTGCAGCATGGAATATTTTTTGTTTTTGTACGGCTCTGAACGCCCATGCCCCGGCAAATCGTAGCTGACCGTGTGATGCCCCTTTTTGTGCAGTGCATTGATAACATCAGTAAAAATGGTGTGGTTTTGGGCGTTGCCGTGAATGAACACGAACGGCTGTTTTTTACCCTTCTTGCTTTCGTACCAGATGTTTGTGCCGTCGTTGAGAAGCATGGGATGAAAGGATTTTTTAAAGGTTTAAATAGATGGTGGTGGATGGTGCTGTGTTGCATAATTCGTTTTTATAGCCAAAATCGCTAAAATAGTTTAATCAAAAGCGGATAACTTATAATTTTTGATTACACGTTCGGGAGTTATGCAACACAGCAGGTGGATGGGGTGGATGGCATCTAAAAATTATTTTTTTTTATTTTTTTATCACCGCAGCTTCAAGTCCAGAAAAGTGATGAATCTTCCTTCATCATCCGTTGAATCTCTTTCTCGTGCCTCTTTGAGATGCTCAAGTGGTATTGAGGTTAAAATGTTGAATTCTTTATAGGGTTCAGAGAAGAGAATTACGCTTTCTTCATCCGATCCTTGTAGTTGAGTGACGCGCGACGCAGCATCGGCAGATAAGAATCCAATTAGTTGAATATCCTCCTCTGACAAGTAATGGATTTCATATTGACCAAATTTTTGTTGGCGGCTTACAGACACGTAAGCCATTGAGTTCAATGAACCATTAAACTTTGACTGCAATGAGTATGCGTAAATGAAAAAAAAAGTGCTGACCGGCGTTTTTGATATTTCTCTATCCGATTCAAAAACTGCGAGCTGTCTCAAATTTTTAGACGTTCTCAAAGACTCTAAAGTGGTTTCATAGTGAGTTTTAATTGGGAATATTTTTTTCTCACGGTCGTCCAAGATGCTGAGATTTGTTACAATGTTGAGATTCACAGCGTTTTCATCGCCATTGA
The DNA here is from genome assembly GCA_035288505.1 of Candidatus Nanoarchaeia archaeon. Classification (GTDB taxonomy): domain Archaea; phylum Nanobdellota; class Nanobdellia; order Woesearchaeales; family JAGLXL01; genus DATDXM01. The sequence continues at coordinate 4,922 of DATEAE010000116.1, read as the reverse complement.
TTAGTACGACACCGTCACTATTTGTGACTGTATTTGTTGTGGCATTGTTTCCTAAAAGAAAACTTAGGATAATGCCTCCGATTACAGTAATAGCTACCCCCACAAGAATCTCTAAAGAATATTTTTTCCACCATGCTTGGGAGGTGTTTTCATGTTTGCTGCGACGCATAATGTCAAACGCTGGAGGTAATAGACGAACTCTTCCAAAACCATCAAGTATTGCACGCTCATGCTTTAAGCGTGTAATTCTGTTTTGCAATGACACACCGAATTTTTCCTGTAAATCAGTTTTCAGGATAGAATTATCATGATCCCCATGTAACTTAATATACTCCACAATTTCGCACAATTCTTCATCAAATGCTGGCATTGTGTCTGAGACTTGCCCCTGCTATAAAAACTTTTTTAACAGGTTTATAACTGATTATTATGCGCTATTAACTTATAAAAATATAATTACCCGCGCCGCAGCCCATCATCAAAAATCTTTCCCCTTCGGGTCGGCTAAAATGCTGCGCATTTCTTCACGCCTAAAGCTTTTTTGTGCTGTGCTGCTCAATGCGCGCTATTGAACAGGCGCAATTTGCTCGTTTTGCACAAGTGAAAACGAGAAATCGCGCACAGACGTGATTCTCAGAGGTATATACAATGAAATGCACAGCAGTTGAACTCCACAGAATGATTGAGTACATCAAGCAGCAAGACTTTCCATTCACGCCTGAAGACGTTGCTCAGAACGTCAGCGACGTTCTTGTCGCGTTCGGATTCTGTCCGATGCTTGACGTTGAAGATAGAGCGGCTCTCCGACATGAGCTTCTGCCGTTCGCAGAAGAGAACGAGAGCCGCGAGGCTGCACGGCTCGTGCTCAAAGAGTGTGCGGAGGAGGGGATGCTCGTGTGAGCATCTCTACGCAGAAATCTATATATAGGCTGTCGTAATCGTTTTTCTACCAAAGAGGTGCGTATGGTTAATATAAGCTCTTATGTAATTTGTATGAGCAATCTTTATAAGTCTCCGATGGGGGTTAAGCTCACATGAAAGATATAGAAGAGCTTAGGGCAAAGTTTAATCGAGCATATTCTAATCTGCCGCCTTCAGAACGCTCGCAGGTGGTCGCAGTTATAGTTAAGCAGCCATATTCGTGGGAAGTGGTATATAACGAAATTACAGAAAAAACAGCTTTAGGTACTCAGATTCTTAAAAAAATGAAAATGGTGGGTATATTATGACGGATGAAACTATTTATCAGGAACAGAAAAAGCTTGTTCTCGCCAGATTTAACACTATCAACCCCGAACTGAAAATAATGCTTGGTAATATAGGTAATCTGTCAATCAAAGACTTGATTAATCATGTGCAGCAGGACGACGATTTTGGAAAGAAAATAGTACGAGCGCAAATCAGTATGTTAAAAGTCTTGACGTCAGAATGAAACACTTTTTAATTACACGGCCATATCATGATAGACCAACATCATACTTACATTCATTCTCTAGGGCTATCGTTACAATAGCACGGGCAGAGCTGAACTTACGGGTTAGCGAACTCGAAGGCATCAAAGCTCAGAGAAAAAATCTCGAAGTGGCATTATCTACCAAAGATCCTACATTTGTTTTTCTTAATGGTCATGGTGATGAGGAATCTGTATGGGGTAATAAGGATAAAGTTTTGCTTGACAGAAAAAATATTCATCTCACCGCAAACATGATTGTTTATGCTTTAGCGTGTAAGTCACTCGTAAGTTTAGGCAAAGAATCAATCTTGAGTGGCACACGTGCCTATGTTGGCTATCGTGATGAGTACATGTGTGTGGGCGAAGTATCAAAATCATCTGTACCTGATAAAGACAAAAATGCAGCTCCATTCAGAAAAGTTAATCATATACTAATCTATGCATTGTTAACAGGTACTAAAGTTAGCATCGCAATAGAACGAGCAAAAAAAGAATATGTCAAACTGATCAAGACTTATGGGTCGAGTGAAGATGATCCATTTGGAGATGCGCCTGCAATTAGGTTCGCACTCTCTTGGGATTTGCTTGGACTCGATGTCGCTGGCGACAAAAGCGCAACTTTCTAAGTTTGGTAATATTCTCCCCTAAATTGAACAATTTGTGATTGATATTCTTTAATTCTTGGAGTGAACCCCTGAAAACGGACACATTAAGTTACTACTTCCTACAAAACAATCCATCATCCAACCCCTCTCTTTGTTCCGAATATACTTTGAAGATATTTCATTTTTCGTCTTGGCTCATTATCCAGCTCGAAAAGTAGTTCGTGAATCGGCTTAAGATTTTGAAAAGCGGAACTTATTTCATCTTTTTTAATAAGAATTCTTGCAATCCTGACAATAGGATACTGACTGGAATTTCTATCACGATAATTCTCGAGATAGGTAATACTACTGTCTAGTTCTGTCATACTAATCTTATTACATTGGAGCGGCTTTTGGTCACTCCAGTTGCGATTATAGTTTTGTGCTTGGTGCTGATTATCGTGAAACTTATAACCAACTTGCATATGAAAGCCATCAGGCAGTTTTACAAATGCCTTGAGTAATCTCTCCTTGTTGGTTTGGGATCCCATTTTTGACAGAAATTCATTCACTGGTTTTTCGTTTTGCGCCGTTATTTTAATCTCAAATTTTTCTTCTATCGGATAGCTAATAACCAAATTTATGGTATCTGTAAGTTCTTTCCCAGATTCGATCGTTCCTGCCCAAATCATCATCCATGCAACGCCCTTATCCACCTCAATTTTGAAATCACTATCGGCAATGCCGCTGCAACGTTTAAACTGAAAAATTGTATCTTTGAGTTTGTCATAAACTTCCTCATTATAAATAAGGACAAGCTCGTTCTTGCGCTGTGCATTTTCTGACATTTTTCCCGACATATTACCTACCCCATCTCCTCATTCAAATAATTATCTATCAATTTTTCCCACAACTTATTGAGCAATTTCTCCATCTTCGCAATTTCTGTGGTAGCAACAGCTTTATTATTTTTATCAACAATCTTAAACTCCCATGGAACGTACTTGAAGTCACTACCTTCTTTCTGAATAATAGACTGATCATACACAACCTTTCTAGCCAGTCGCTTGAAGGTGATAGCAGCCGAATTGGAGCTTCCCATTGATTGGACTGTTTTATAGAACGCCTGCGACGTGCCATTCTTTTTCAGAAAAGCAAGCATGGAAAAATTAACTTCGCTTAACTGATTTTTGGGTGTCCTGCCCAATCGTGTCACCGTTTCCTGTGTGCTATTCAGCCACAACAGTTGTTGATCAGTGACAAGCTTGCGCATCTTTGGGACACAGCTCATAAAAAAGATTGACTTGAGCTGATGATACATTAAACTCGGCGTAACAACTAAAATAGTCGAAGACATGAATAATACACCGAGCAAAGGTGTTGAGAATCCTAACTGAATACCACTTAATATTGAAAATAATGGCAGAAGCAGCAACAATAACATCATAATTGGAAATAATTTGAAACGCGGACTTTTTTTCGGGTCGAGTGCGTAGACAAAGTCATCTCCAAGGTATTCATTCAGTTTCTGTTCAGTTACTCGGAAGGTTATCATGTCTTCTCCAAAACCCAATCTACAAGACCGAGTTTTACCACCAAACTAGTAATACGGTTTGAATCGAAGAGTTCAATGTCCAAATCGTATTCATCTCTATATTTATTGACCATATAATTATATTTTTTTGATTCATTATTAACAAAATAGATATACACAGCCCCTTTTTCCGTTTTATCCATTTCAGCAAATATTCCAAGATATTTTTCAATTTCTTTTTCATTGGTTGTCGATTTGCATTGGGCAATAAACATTTTACCGGTAAGTGGATGAAAGCCAGCGTAGTCTATGTTTTTCATCGAGCCGCCTATTGGCGTTGTTCTTATCACTCCCGATCGCATAAATATCATATCAATAAGCAGTTCAAAATCTTTTGGTGAAAGTCTTTTTATAAGATCGCCAATCTTTTCGTTAGCACGAACTATTTCACTATGTACTGGGTCTTCTTCACAATTAATCTTCATTAACAAATAATCTAATAACGTTTTATCTACCTCACAAATCGTACCTCTGAAATATTTTTTTGTGCGAAGGTCCCCTCGAATATTCAATTCAGACAAAGGTTTATCTTTTACATCAGTACACTTCCAATTCCCTATAGTTTCCCTATACTTTCTATTTCCATCCTCGATATGTATTTCCGTATTTGCAAAAGTGTAATATAGATAACCATTAAAGAAAGTTATCCATAATGTTGTCTCGGGCTCATTATAAAAATATGAAATCTGATTTGCGTGATTAGTAATTGTACTTTGTGTCTTACCCGGGAAAAAAGTCTTAACTCGCTGTTTAATTATGATATCACTTCTCTCCGTTGGTTGAAAATGAGGAAGCTCTCTATATCCAAAGTAGATTCGGTTCTTTCTTATAGATTCCTCTGCCCATTCGTCTCCTTGACCTAACTTAATATGATAACATTTTATTGCATTTATTCTCATTATATGTTCCCCACGTTTATGATACTCATATACTCATACACTTATAATACTTATGACAGGTGTCACCGCTTATTTATCAGAAACGATTTTGCTACAATGACATCTGTCACATATACTTCTTCACGTTCTTGTATGCAGGGTGATTGATATGAAGTTATACCGTCAAGGAGATGTGTTATTGAAAAGAATCGACAGGCTGCCAAACGGGTGCCTGCAGCATAAAGATAATGTTATTGCGCAAGGCGAGATCACAGGACATCAGCATCGCTTTGATTCGCATCAGCGGGTTGTGTTCCATCAGGGAGACGACCTGTTCGTTGAACTGGAGCAGGAGACACCGCTTGTCCATGACGAACATAAAACTATTTTGGTGAGCGCAGGATTTTTCGCCG
>DATEAE010000115.1:0-5290 GCA_035288505.1 Candidatus Nanoarchaeia archaeon | reverse complement strand
CAAATTCATTTCCTTTGCGTTGTTCATGTAATGCAGCAACATCAACTTGCCCTGACTCGCCCTGAACTGCGTGCAAACATCTTTTGACAAAAAAAAGAGGGTTGTCATCGCGTAACACGCTTGGACTAGAACAAAACAGTTTTGACGTATCAAGCTGCTGGTGAATCTCTAATCCACACTTCAATCCAAGAGCTTTATAATCCATAGCGAGCGAGAACGAGACGATGTTTATAAATTTAGTTCGATAACTGTCAGTAAATAGAGAAAGTCAGACATTCTTCAAGCCGTTACCTCAGGAAGAAAAAAAAAATACGTTTTTTAATTTTATTTTCGCCTTCCTTCTGCTCTAACGACCACCATTACCCAAGTGCGAAGCTTTTGAAGTTGACATGTCAGAAATCAGCATTCGCAAGCGTCGGGCTTCAGCCCGATGTTAGAATAGCTGATTTCTGAGCATGCTCAAAAACATGCTATGGGCTTTAGCCCATAGTTGTTTTTGACATTACCATTTGTCCATTTATGTACCTAAACCTCTCTATTTCAGTACCTAAATCTTTATAAAAAGTAGGTACCTAACATGAGTCGGGATGAGGTTACTTGGACAAAAGAGTCGTGTGTATAAAGGCAAAGCCTACTTTAAGCATTGGATTGTTGTTCCCAACTCAACTGTTGAAATGCTTGGCTGGAAGCCTGGACAGGAATTAGAAGTCGAAATTAAGGAGAAGAAGCTGATAATAAAGCAGAATTAGTTCGACTTAAAAAATAATACTTACAGGTGATAATATGGTAAAAGTCAAGAGTGATAAACTGAAGTTAATGTATGCAACAGCGCTAGCTCTCGAAGCAACAAAGTACAAATCGCCAGAACTGCTCGAAAACAAGTTAGACTTTTTTGAAGACCTGAAACCAAGAAACAAGCAAGACCTAACAGCAAGAGTTGAAGAAGATACTCGTTCTGCGCACGAAAACCCAGTACGTTATCTTGTCGATGCAGAGTATTGGCGTCCGCTCACTGCATTTGTCGAAGGCTTGCATAACGACCTTTCGATGGCTGAGAGAGAAGTTCTCGGACTTGTACGAACGGCATATAACGCGTTGTTCAACATCTTTAGAGAAACCGTACTAAAAATGAACGAGTATAAGCCGAACGCAAAAGACGGTTTTGCACTCCACGGCTCAGGCTAATTTCTAAGTCGATAAACTTATAAATTAACTATTCGCCGAGTAACAGTATGGGACAATTTATTACCAAAGGCGACGGGCATAAAATAGAAACTTTTGTCTATGAACCAAATACTGATCATGGATTACTTAAGCGCCTGATGCGAGAAGAAGAGGATGTCATCAAAGCCGATGCTCGACTTTGGCGTTATAATGATTTCATGGCTCAGAATGATTCAAGAAGAGCCTATGCACTGGCAACACTCGTTGCTGATGAAAGACCGAATGAGTGGGTTCCTGCTTTTTTTCGTTGAACTGCTATGACCTATATGAATGCAGGCGATGCCATTCTTATACTGGAACGTGCATTAACACTGGCAACTAATCCCTATCAGACCGCAAAAACACAGAAAAATCTCGCTGATGCCCATCTTCAGAGGACAACCGAGCTTCCTCCAGATTTGGAAAAAATCGCTACATTGGAACGCACCAGACAAGAATACATGCGAGTAAAATCAGTCCATCTTCCTCCAGATACTGTGCTCTCATGTTTTATGAACATTGGTGCAACTTATCTGGACGAACTGGAGGTGCTTGGAACAGGAATTGTAGGTGCTATGGCTGTTGGAAACGCAGACCAGGTTAACGTATTAGCGAAACATGCGAAAAAATTAGTAAATTGTGCAATAGTGTGCTACACTCACGGCCTTACTCTTGCTAAAAATATAAAATCTCAGGTGTATGTGCCTCGGTTTCGTGCAGTGATAAAACATCTAGAAAGACACCATCGTTCACGTTAATTCTCCTCGTAAATTCTCAACATACATTTCTTTCACTTTTTTTGGATAATTGCTCAGCAGCCATGCAAGTTTCACAAACGCAGTCTCTGTCAGCATGTCAGTTCCATTTCCAATGACGCCTGCTTGCTGCAATTTCCTGCCATAGGCGTACACATCCATGTCAATCTTGCCAAACACGCACTGGGTTGTCATCGCCACGGGCATTTTCTTCGTCAGCAGATTTATAGTTTTCAAAATCTTGTCGTGCTCTTTTGTTTCCTTGTCAATCACGTCCACGGGACCATTGCCTAAGCCTGTGCCTTCGATGATTAAACCGTCAAATGTCTTGTACTGTTCCAGCTCCGCAGCAAAAAAGTTAGGATGAAATTTGACAATGCCAACTTTCAGCTTTTCATTCATCAGCGTCAGCTTGAACTCTGCTGCTCTCTCTTTAGGTCGCGATATCCATGTTACTGCTCCTTCCTTCGTCACGCGGGCAATCGGTTGCACATTCACTGCTTTAAACGCATCACGTCGAGAACTATGCAACTTCTTTGTCTTGCACGGAGGCAATATGGCACAGGTCTCATCATCTAAGCCTTCATGCATGCATATTGCAACTCCTTTAAAGTCAGTCTTGGTAATGAACTGTGCTGCACAGACGAGATTAACTGCCGCATCGCTGCTTCCCCTATCGGAACTGCGCTGCGCGCCGACCAGTATCACAGGCATGTCTAACCCTTCAAGCATGAAAGCAAGTGCAGCAGCAGAATAACCCATCGTATCCGTTCCATGCGTAATAATAATTCCTTTGACTTTTTTTTCTGCGGCAACAGCTTTTGCCATAATGTTGTAATGTGCAAACCGCATGTCTCCGCTCCACATGTTGCGTAACAGTTTGGAATCAACGTTCGCAATTTTTTGCAGTTCAGGAAACATCGTAATTATTTCTTCAGGCGTAAATCGCGCAATAACTGCGCCAGTTTCATAATCAACCCGTGACGCAATCGTTCCACCAGTATGCAAAATGGTTATTTTAGACAAAATTTTGTCCTGCTGTACTTTTGACTGTTTCGCTTTACTTTCTATTACTTTTTTCAGCACCGTCACTTTACTTCCTTTTTCACGGATGCCGATGTTATACCCGTTATCAAGTTTGAGCAACAATATGCCTTCTTTCATGCTCGGCAAAAGAATTCCTTCGTACTCGTGCGTACCTGACACAATTCTCACACGTTCCATGTGAGCAAGCAATAATTACACGTATTTAAGCTTTCGGATGGAGCAATTTATTCACGAACGCAAGTACCTTTGCTCTTATTTTTCTGTCATAATCTTTAAGATATTTCTTGAGGCGGGGGATGTTTAATCTTAGGAGGATATTTTTCAAAACAACTCCGTCAATGTTCTCCTTGAAGTATACCATGTCAATCAGTGTTTTTTCGATGTCAGAATATGGGAGTGCACTATTTCCTTGCCCCACATACTCATAGCCAAAAATAAATTTTCTTTCTAAGCGTCTGATGAGGACGTTTGAACCAAGAATATTTCTGATGCCCGTCCTCACATGACGAGATGTTATAATCACAGGAATTGTCTCCTGCTCCCAAAGATTATGAAAGCTCAAAGCATCTTGTAATCCAAAGTAACTGGGCTTGAAAGCATACACCGCCAGTTCAGGATTGCTGTGCTTTGTGTAAAATCCTTTCGCCAACTTATGAACATGTCCTTTAGCCATAAGCTGATGAACAAGCAATTTTGCATACGCATCGTTCTTGACATGTTTCTTGATTGATGCAAAATCAACAACAGGACTTCTTTCGAACAATTCCAAAACGGACCTTAAATGTTTTATTTTGCCCATGTTATGTTCCTCAGATATTCAATCATTTTCTCGCTTGTTGGAACCAAACCGTCAAGAATCAAAACCTTCAAATCTTTTTCATCAAGAGGTGGTCTAAACTCTTTCTTTAACTTTTCAATCCATGGCTTGATAACAGAAAAATCATTGACGAGGCGAATAAGAAAGAAGATGTCATACAAGTCTCTTATTTTGTGTCGCCCCAAATATGCTTTCACTTTTTCGACAATGAATTCTTCAGGTGTGAGTGAATAAACCGTTATAAGGTTTCCTTCAATTGTCTGATATTCTCTCAAATGTCCTTCTGTTTTCCTGAAAATGGCCTCGAATCGAACAAATGTTCTATCCCAGAGCAGGTTCGAATAAAGACTTTTTTCAGAAATGTTTCGCTTTTCGATGCTGAAGCCACGTTTTTCGAGATGTGCAAAAAGCAGGTCTAACTTTGTCATATCTTTCGGAATATAAACATCAATATCTTCTGAGAACCTCTGCGCACCATAACATCTCCAGATGGCAGTCCCGCCGTGAATAACCGCAGTATTAAAGACGCGATAAAGCTCTTCTACAATAATATCTTGAGCTTGCGCTATATCCTTGTGTGTTTCTTTTTTGATTTTGAGTATAAGCGGAATCATTTTTACCTAGGTTATACATATATATAACTTTGGTTATTTAAATAGTTTGCGATATTTCCCAAAAATAGAAGAAAAATGTAAAAACAAATTAAAAAAGCTCTTTCCCCATCATTGATTTGTTGCAAATACCCCATCGCTTGCGATGACTGGGTTGCTGAAGATAATGAGAACATATGGGTTTTGCAACTGTCAAGAACCACCCATGAAATACACAGGTGGCATGGAACTACGAACATGACAACGGATGGTTCTTGAGCATGCTCAGAAATCTCAGTTATCATTAGAATACCCCGCCCCTTTGGGCGACTGTGATTTTTATTTTCCCAGCGTTTGCTATGTTTATTAGTTATAGCACTCACTATATAGAATACAGCATGAACACACCCAAACCAATCAAAAACAATCCCATAGCAAGACGCATTAATCCGCGATGTTTTTTACGCAGTTTTTCCATGCTTTCAGACGATTTCCCGAAATACGCTGCCCCTATAATGATAAACAGCGGAAAAATAAATATGAAGTTATACAACAACAGCAACGGAATACCTTGTGTAAAATCCCCTTTGCCGAGTATCGCAAGAATAGCTAAGTATGGCGCTCCTGTGCAGGGCAATTCGACAAATACAACAAAACCGCCGAGCAAAACTGCAGAGGCGTATCCCAAATAATTATTGCGCTGATAAATCCGCACAAACGTGGCTGTATATTTTTTAATACTTTCTGATGCTCCCTTGCTCATGCGCAATGAGAGCCATTTCCCGTAAAAAAAGAAATCTTTAATCTCAAGAATGCCTGCAAAAATTGCAATCAGAGCGGCAACCCAGTATATAATCACCGAGAACCCGAACGATACT
>DATEAE010000114.1:0-10746 GCA_035288505.1 Candidatus Nanoarchaeia archaeon | reverse complement strand
GGAATGATGGGCGGCGAATTGAAACATGGAACGATTGCGCTCATCGAAGAAGGAACACCTGTGATTAGCCTTATCAGCAACGCAGACCAGGCAATGCTGTCAAATACCAAAGAAGTTGAAGCGCGCGGTGCACGTGTCATTATTATCGGTACTGATGGCGGCGATTTGGTATTGCCAACAAAGCATGACGGAACTTTTGGCGTGCTTGCTTCTGTTGCCGGGCAATTGCTGACGTATTATGTTGCTTTGGAGAAGAAGTTGCCGATTGATAAACCGAGAAACTTAGCTAAATCTTGTACTGTGAGGTGATCTTATTGTCAGCGCTGAACAATTAGTAAAACAAGAACGATGGGTGCATGACTTGACCAGACCTTTCACCCTTTTTGGTGCTTCGCTCTGGCATCACTGGTATAATTCAGAAGAAGCGGTGGCATGTTTGGGTTTTCGTTGTACAAATGCTTTGTTCATAGAGGAGCAACAGAATGTTATGCGTTATTATCGTCCCGAACAACAACTTAAAGAACTTAACTTGTCGGCTTTCAAAATTCTCTGTGATGTAAAAAAAGCACCTCCACTTTTAGAGAAAGGCGTAGAACTCAACAAAAAAGCAGAAGAATTACTAAGCGGCAAATGTACTTTATCCACTTTGAAAGAGGCTGTCGATTTTTTTATTGAATTGAGTCTGCACGCGACAGTTCTCCCAAACAGAGTTGCATACAAAAATATTCCAGCTGATGTCATGCGTCTTGTCGAAAAACTCCGTGCTGTTTCATATTATCCACTTATCCTCCAAAAAATTGTGGTGCCTCTCGCGAATCAAGAGTTGAATAAAGTGAACGCTGATTTCAGTATGTTGGAAGTTATGACCTATGCGGAACTTTGTAAGAGTGACTTTGCCTCGTGTGAGGAACGATTAAATAAAAAGAAAGTCGGCTATTCATTCGTGTATGCAGTGCTTGACGGCGATGAGCATGTGCTACAGGTCGATGATGCCGAAAAGGTGGTTTGTTTACTTGAACCTGACTTGCAAACTGGTGAAGTTATTGGTCAACCTGCCTTTCATGGGATAGCACGAGGTGTCGTCAGAATTGTTAATGATATTTCACTTTTTAACACTCAATTCAATGAGGGAGATATTCTTGTCTCGGTCAGCACAAGTCCAGTTTATTTGCCTTTGATGAAGAAAGCAGGAGCAATTGTGACTGATGAAGGTGGCATTACTTCGCATGGTGCAATTCTTTCGCGGGAGCTTCGTAAGCCTTGTGTGATTGGTACAAAGATAGCAACACGAGCGTTAAAAAATGGTGATTATGTTGAAGTTGATGCAGAAAAAGGTATTGTGAAAAAACTGTGAGCTTCCTGTTTATAATAGTTCAATATTTGAAAAGAATTCAACAAAATTGAAGTTTGACATCATTCAAATTCCCTATCTTCACGATCGCGAACAAATGGTTTTGCACCTTTGGTCATGCCACATGCTTTTTCTATAGCGGCGAGACGTTTACGCCCGACCAGCGATTTTTTTTCGCCTTCCTTCTTCTGTTCAGATTCGAGCATCTTTTATCACAATTGCCACATTTGTAACATAAACTATTTATATAGATTTTGGTATGTGCGCTCAAATGAAAAAAATTGTCGTCATCGGCGGCGGAACCGGCAGCTTTACTGTACTCAGAGGTTTAAAGAAATATGATTTAGACATTACCGCTGTTGTCAGCATGTTTGATTCCGGCGGCAGTACTGGATTACTGCGCGACGAATTTGGAGTTTTGCCTCCGGGCGATGTTCGACGATGTCTTATTGCGCTTGCACAAGATGGCGATAACACATTAAGAGATTTGTTCAATTATCGGTTCGATGAAGCCTGCTCACTGAAAGGTCACAGCTTTGGCAATTTGTTTTTAACTGCGCTGGCTCAAATCACTGGTAATGAAGTCGCTGCCATCAAAAAAGCAGGGCAGTTATTGCATATCAAAGGAAATGTTCTTCCCGTATCGGTTGACCATGCACATCTCGGTGCAGAACTTGAAAATGGGCATACCGTTGTCGGTGAAACCAATATTGATGTACCAAAACATGATGGGAAACTGCGCATTAAAAAAGTGTTCATCAAACCCCATGCAAGCATCTATTCGGAAACCAAGGAAGCAATACTCAACGCAGATGTTATTGTCATCGGTCCAGGCGACCTTTATTCTTCAATACTTCCTAATCTTGTTGTCGAAGGTGTCAGTAAAGCAATCAATGCAAGCAAAGCGAAGAAAGTGTATATCTGTAATCTGATGACCAAGTGGGGAGAGACAAACGATTTCACGGCATCCGAACACGTCAAAGAAATGCTCAAATACCTTGGCGGAAAACTTGATTTTGTCGTCTGCAACAATCATATCGTCAAAGATAATAAACTGCTTGACACGTATGCACGCGAGAAAGCTTTTCCTGTTATTGTTGACAAAAAAGCAATCGAGAAGCTCGGTGTTCGTGTCATCGAAGAAAATGTTGTGACTGAACCGGTACTTATCAGGCATGATTCTGACCGACTGGCGCGTGTATTGGTGAATTTATGATTGTGATTTTTGATTTGGATGACACACTATTTGATACGACTACTCAACTGGACGAGACCTATAATAATCTACCTAACATCGTTCCCTTTCCTGATACAATCACTACTCTTGAAAAGCTGAACGCGACAGAAATTCTTGTATCGCGCGGTGACAAAAAACTTCAGCAGCAGAAAATTAAAATCCTTGACATTAAAAAATATTTTTCTGATATTTTCATCTGTGAAACTGCTGAAGAAAAAAAAGATGTTTTTGAGCGTATTGTTAAAAAATACAAAGTCAATCCAAAAGACGTCTGGGTTGTTGGCGACCGTATCAATGTTGAAATCCGCTATGGCAATATGCTCGGTATGAATACGATACATTTTCATCATGGCAAGCACAAAGATTTAAAACCGCAGGATGCGCTTGACAAACCCATGCATACTATTACAAAACTGAATGAGTTGTGTAGGTTCATCCCATGCAGGCAATAATTTTAGCAGCAGGGAAAGGAACACGATGCCTGCCACTGACAGCGACACGTCCAAAAGTATTGTTGAAAGCTGCGAACAAAACTATTCTTGAGCATAATCTTGAGCAGTTGAAAGGCTTGGTTGATGATGTTATCATTGTCGTTGGCTATATGAAAGAGATTGTCCAAGAACTTATTGGAAATCGTGCGCGTTATGTCGAACAGAAGAATTTGTCCGGTTCGGGAGATGCACTGCGGCAATGCGAAAAAATGATTAAAGACCGATTTATCCTGCTTAATGGCGATGACTTTTACTCGCGCGATGATATTAAAAAATGTATCGCTCATTACTATGCATGGCTCGTAAAGAAGGTTGATGACCCTCAACATTATGGCGTTGTCGAATGCAAAAAAGATATTGTTGTTGGATTTGAGGAACGACCGAAAAAGCCGACGTCGAATTACGCTAGTACAGGATGTTTTGTCGCGGATAAATCTATTTTTAATGCGAAACTTGAGAAATCGAAACGCGGGGAATTTGAAGCTCCTGATTATATGCGCGCTCTTCTAGGGACGAAGCAGGTTCATGCTGTGCAGGTTCAAGACTACTGGATTCCCATTCGTTATCCGTGGGACTTGCTTGGTGCGCAGGAGATTTTGCTTGATGGAATCAAAACTTCTATTCAGGGAACTGTCGAACGCAATGTTGTTGTGAAAGGTCCTCTTGTGCTTGGAAAAAACTCTGTTATCAAAAGTGGCACGTACATCGAAGGGCCTGTTGTCATTGGAGAAAATTGTGTCGTTGGTCCTCATGCATACATTCGCGGAGCAAGCTCCATTGGTGATAATTGTAAAGTTGGGCATTGCACTGAACTGAAGAATTCAATCTTGTTTGATTGCAGCAACATACCTCATTTGAGTTATATCGGGGATTCAGTGATTGGAGAACATGTCAATCTGGGTGCGGGAACGACGACCGCAAATGTACGATTCGACCATGGAGATGTCAAAAGCGTTGTGAACAAAGAGAAGATTCCGACGGGCAGGAAAAAGCTCGGTGCAATTGTTGGTGACCATGCGCAGACGGGAATTCATACGACACTGATGCCGGGTGTGAAGCTATGGAACGGTGTTCGTGTGAAAGCGAATGAGTGTGTGTATGAGGATGTTATATCGCCTTTGTCGTCGAACTGAAGTAATGCGCTTCGCCTTCGTACATTCTTCTTAAATGTTTGTTAAACTGTCGCCAGTTTGCGAAACGCTCGCGTTCCTCGATGGAAATGTCAGCTCGTGCTCCGAACAACACTCCGTAAATGATGCGCTGAATTGTGTTACTTGCCTGTTCAGGATTTAATGTGTGCTCGTCATCTTCCTTATCAGGCGTGCTGTTTTTTCCTTCTTCGTATGAATAAAACTGTCCGTGCTTTCTGCTTTCCTTGCCATAATACAGTTCGTATGTGTTCAAAGACTCGTACACTGGCAATACATATGTTTCCCGAATTGTTCCCTTGAACTTGTACCCTAATGATGATGCTTGCTTTTTTATTGTTGGTGTTTCAGGCTCTTCATTCTTCACTTTTTTCTTTGCAGCAATATGCTTGTGTTGTTTTACTACATCACTTAACTCTTTGAGAAGCATTGGTGCGACACGGGAGATTGGCTGTTGCAGGAGAATACTCTGTCTGTTTCTCTTAATAACTCGTTCAAGAGTGGACAACTGTTTTTTTTGAATAACACGAGGCATAAGAATAGTGACATGCGCTCGCTTTTATAATCTTCGGCAAAATGTGAGGAAACCAGTATGTGCAAGCATATGCGTAAATGGGCGTACCTTGCGCTCTTCGCATTCCCACAAGCGTTCAAGTATTTCCTTTGTTTTCAGATGGATGAATTGTGTATCTTTTAATGCACTGATGAAATCAGCTATTTGTGGAACGGTTGGCGAGTATGACACGAGAAAGCCGCCCGGTTTCAAGGCTTTTTCTGCTTCGGTGATAGCTTTCCATGGTTCTGAGAGGTCAAGCGTTACAACATCAACATTCTTTTCAGTGATTCCATCACAAACATCTTTGTTTTTGATGGTGACATTTTTCAGTCCAAGAAACTTCTTGTTTGCTTCTAATATTTTGGTGAAATCTTCACGCAATTCGTAGGTTGTCACTTTCTTGCAGATGTGTGCCAGATAAAAACATAACGCTCCTGAGCCGCCGCCTGCATCGACGACAACACTGTCTTTGCCTAATCCTGTTTCTACTATTATACTTGCGATGTCTTTTGGCGCGACAATCTGAGGACCGCGTTTGATACGTGCGTAGAGGTCGATGAACGACGGTTCGATAATTTTTAGTTCGACGCCTTTATTTGTTTTTATTGTTGAGCCTGGCTTCTTTTTCAGGTCTGCTGAAGTGACGAAACCAAACTGGCAATGAAAATCTGCTGATAAGTCTTTGACAAAAAACTTTTTGCTGTTTTTTGCGAGGAGGATGCGCATGGAATTGTTTAATAGCACATGTTTTTTAAATGTTCGTGCGTTCTGCTAGTCTTCATTCAAAGCTTATCTCTATTCTATTACACCGGAATTATCTTAATTCCTCTCTTTTCCTTTATTAATGTTCCATGCTTGCCTTCGCGTATATTCAATTCCGCCGCAATCTCGTTTGGTATTCTCACTGCTAAACTATTGCCCCATTTTGCAAAGGTTATCTTTTTTGCGTTTCGTAATTCTCTATATTTGTTGGCAAGCATTTTCAATTGCTTCATATTCATTAGCTCTTCACCACAATGAGTACATTTTAATATCCTAAATTCTACGTCGTCTTGTTCTATGACCTCTTTGGTTTCTTCCATTTCTCCATTATTGCAGATTGGGCATTTCATTTTAATTTCCTCGTTCTATGGTTTTTATGATAATTGCATGTCCTATATATTCTCCCACACAGATAATTGAGCCTTCTTTTGACTTTTTAACCCATCTTATCCCATGCTTTCCAAATCTCTCTATTTTACCTGTTTTAAGTACAGAATACACCTGGTCGGGGTATGCAATGTTTCGTTCACGGGCTCTTTTGATGGCGTGAGGCTTTATGAAAATCGTTTTTCCATCATAAAACATCTCTTCCATGTAGATATGTGGATATACATGTATATAAAGAATTCGATTTATTTTGCAAGAAAAAAGCGGAGTGAGGGACTCGAATTCGGGTTCATCTAACAATTGCTAAATGAAGCCCCCGGATCACCGCTGTCAACAGTTCATCGCCTTTCGGCTCAGCACAGCGCGTGCCCTCTGCAGGCGGTTGCATGCTATTAGCTTTTGGCTAATGTTAGCCGCTTCGCCAACTCCGCTCAAAATATCCTGCTTATACGACTGTTTATAAAATTTTGCACGGAAAAACCTAACTCTCTCGTAAAGTTCGACCTATGCACTCCCAGTGATTGCTGTTACTTCAGGAAGAAAAAAAAGAACGTTTTTACTTTTCTCGCCTTCCTTCTGCTCCAACGATATTGAACCAATTGAGAAACACGTTTACAACACACAAAACTTGACACAACAAGCTTTATAAATCTCCTAAAAATAGCAACTATCAAAATGGTGATTGCGCTTCAGGTTATAAACTTAAAAAAAGAGTACGGCGACAAGCTCGTGCTTGATGATGTTTCTTTTGATGTCGAGCAAGGCGAGATTTTTGGAGTCATCGGTATGTCAGGCAGTGGCAAAACAACATTGCTCAATCATCTTATCGGTTTCTTAGAACCCGACGAAGGGGAAATCAAATATCATTCGACAAGAATTCTCCATCAGAATCCAAAAGAATTGCGCGAACTGCATGAGAATATGATGGAAGTCAAAAAGCTGTTTGGTTTTGCTCCTCAAGCTGCAAGCTTCTATCCGCGTCTCACTGTGCAGGAAAACATGGAACACTTTGGTGCATTACAAAAAATCGACTCAAAAATAATAAACGAAAATATGGAGCGCTTGTTAACGATGACACAACTTGATGTTCATCGTACAAAGCTCGCGGAACACCTGTCTGGTGGGCAGCAGCGGCGACTGAGCATTGTTTGTGGTTTAATTCATAATCCTGAAATACTTATCCTCGATGAACCGACTGCCGACCTTGATCCAGTATTGCGTGATGAGACTTGGCATTTAATCAAAGCAATCAATAAGCTTGGTACGACTGTTGTCGTTGCATCTCACCTGCTTGAAGAACTTGAAGACGCGTGTTCCAGAGTTATCATGCTCAGCAATGGTAAAGTTGCACACTATGGAAAAATCGAAGACATTGAGGAAAAGTTTGCGCATGACATGGTTGAAATTCGTATTGAAGCTCCTGCTGACCAATTAAAAATACTTGAACAGCATGTTCGTCGTGGCGATAATCTAAAACATGAAGACCGTGCGTTGTTGTTGTATTCGAAAACACCACGTGATACATTACTAGAGATTGCACGTTTGATTCATAGCGGACGTGTGAAAGTGACTTCACTTGAAGTGCATCGTCCGCGACTTAAAGAAGTATTCGAACAAACAATTACACATCAATAAAAAAGAGGAAGACGTGTAAACTACACTGCATTAAAAATGCGTAGCTTTTGACTATGCTCAACCAGCAAACCATCGGTAAGGACGGAGATGGCATCATCGCATGTCACGTGCGGCACGTTTACAAGTGCCTGTCGCTCAACCAGCATGGGATGGGCGAGATTTCGGGCAGCGTTTAAGTCTGCCGAGTATGAAGAAAAACCGCAATGGGAACAAGAAAAACAACCTTTGGAACGAGAACCGAGCTGTCCACACTTGTGACAGAGCTGGGAAGTGTAGTTAGGTTTAACTCTGCTAACTTCAATTCCCTTTCGTTCAGCTTTGTATTGGATGAAACTTTGCAATTGGTAGAAAGACCAGTTGCTAATCCAATAGTTCATTCTCTTTCCTCGTCGTTGTTTTCTTATTCCTCTGAGGTCTTCCATCACTATCTTGTTTCCGTTGAAATTGGAAACTATGTTTTTACTCATGTTGTGATTAACCCAAGCCATATAACGATTTTCCCGACCGCTAAGTTTCCTCAAAAGACGCTTAGCAGACCTTGTGCCTTTGGCTTGCAATTTCGAGCGCAAATATTTGAATTTTCTTTTGATTTGTTTGACTTTATGAGAATTATAAAACCTGCCGTCGGACGTGACAGCGAGGTTGTTTATTCCAAGGTCAATGCCAAGAACACGTTTTTGCGAAGCGTTGTTAATGGTATCAACCTCTTTGGAAAAGGTGAACAGAAAGAAACATTTGCCCCGCTTGTCCATTCGCAGCAAACTCTCATTGATATCCCAACTGAAGTATTCTTTGTAGCAGTCAGGAACAGAGAATTGAACTTTGATTCTGCCATTGATTGTAGCGATGCTCAGGACATTATTTTTGAAGGAAGCAGAGCGAGGGAAGTTATACCGCATAGAAGTTCGCCTGACAAGCGGCTTATTTTTAGCTTTCTTGACCATACCGCAGGCTTGTTTGACGCAAGCAATAGCGAGTTGGCTCTGCAAACCGAGAAAACGCAGATGTTTATAGACAAATGGATGCAGTTTGATGTTGTTTTTGATTTGTTTATCCCAAGCCGTATCGATACAGAACTGCAATCCTTTGGAATACAGCTTGAGAGTGCTGATTATCTCTGGTCTCGATTCAATCTTGATTTTAGCAGTCACAACGCTTCGCATATATTTAACATAGGAGAATTCATATTTAAACCTTATGGAGGTTTTGGCAATTCCTCACCGCAACAAGATTGCAGTGTTTCCTTGCCAACGACTTTATGAGAAATCTGTATCATCTCATTGTAAAAGATTTGAAGCTTCTTATTAGATCACGAAGCTCAGCGCTTATTATCATTCTTGCGCCTTTGCTTGTCATCTTATTACTTGGGGTAGCATTTGACAATGCAAACCTTTTTGGCATCACGGTTGGAGTTCATTCGTCATCCTATAGCCCAGATGTTGAATCTTTGCTCGGCAAACTTGCGGAAAAAGAAATTCGTGTTGTTAAAGCTGATACTGAAGAACAATGTATCAACGATGTGAAGCTCGGCACGGCAAATACATGCATTGTCTTTCCTCCTGACTTAAGCTTCACGTCAAATGAACAGCGGCAGGTGACGTTCCATGTCGACCAGAGCAAGATTAATCTGGTCTGGATGGTCATGGACACGGTCAATGAACGTTTTGGCAGTGGAGCGAAAGAAGTCAGTAAAAATTTGATTACCATTCTTCTCAATAAACTTGATGCGTCAAAAGCGCAGCTCGAAGAGCGAAAGAACACGATTTCATCACTCAAGACATCTGCAAATGATGCGCAACTGAATGTCGGCGGCATCACTGATGATTTGGGACAGCTTGATTTCTCTTATGTCGAGAATGAGACGTTTCCTGTTAACAATGTGAGCACTGAACTGGATAAAGTTGAGCAAAATCTCACTTCTTTCCTTTCTGACGCGGGCAATCATATTCAAAGCGCAAAATCACAGGCTGACAATACATCGAGCATTGTAACTAAGCTCGATTTGGCTCTTGATGATATCGCATTTGCTGAAGAAGTTATTGAAGGTTCAGCATCACCCAGTTTCGTTCGTTTGCGTTCACTTCTGGATGGGTTAAAGTTAAATATTGAAACGTTGAAAGGACAATTAACAAAAGCTGAAGAGCTTCGTGATACTGCGACGCCGAAACTTGATTTAGTTACACAGCAGCTCACTACTGGATTGTCGGACATCGCAATGATTGAAGGTTCGCTTGACTCTATTATTTCAGATATTCAATCAATTCAGGTTACTAATCCTGATGCAATCGCACAACCGTTTGTTACTGAAATAAAGCCGGTCGTTGCGCCTACAACGTACTTGAACTATCTCTTTCCGAGTTTGATTATATTAGTCATCATGTTCATTTCAATGCTGCTTGGCACGACACTTGTTATGATGGAAAAACACAGTCCTGCATATTTCCGCAATTTTATCTCACCGACTCGCAACATCACGTTTATTTTTGGTACTTACCTGACGACGATGTTTTTGGTTGTCATTCAAATTGTCATTATTCTGCTTGTTGCAGGTTATGTATTTAGCGCACAGATTGTGCCGTCGCTTCAGCTGGTGATTATTGTTCTGTTGTTGTCTGCGACTATGTTTACTCTCTTAGGTATGGGCATTGGTTATGTGTTTACTTCTGAGGAAACTGGAATTCTCGCGACAGTATCGAGCGGTAGCGTCTTTTTGTTCATGTCCAGTGTTATCATTCCATTAGAAAGCATGCCTAGCTTGGTGCGAGACATTGCTGCTTTTAATCCGTTTGTCATTTCTGAACGAGTATTGCGCAGCGTTTTATTGTTCCAGCCTGAGCTGTCTGTCGTGCAAAAGGATTTACTGTTGATTGGCGGTTATTCTTTGTTTTTGCTGCTATCTATCATTGCGTTTGAACAAGTGTTGAACCGACACTTCATCCAGAAACTTGCGTATATGCATCACAAAAAAAGAAGAGAAAAAAACGGTGAAAGAAGCGAAAGAAGCTAAGGTGGACAAGCCGAAGTCTAATGTCAAATCACTTTCTTTTGGGTTAGGAATAGCGAAAGCAAAGCCTCAGAATAAAGATGATGCGAGTTATAAGATTGGAAGGATTGCGGGGAAATGAAATTGAATAGAAAAACAAAATAGGAAGCCATATAAATAATTAAGATCTTCCTAT
>DATEAE010000113.1:0-9279 GCA_035288505.1 Candidatus Nanoarchaeia archaeon | reverse complement strand
TACCACATTCTTCAGCGAGCCAATGTTTGTTTTTTTCCAATTCATCCAGAAGATATGAGGGGGAGACAAGTCTCAACTTGTCCTCAAAGAATAAATCCATTGTTTTATCTCGACCGAGAAGTGCGGCAAACAGTACGTTCGCATCAACAACAAGTTCCATTTACTTTACCTCTTTAAAAAATCGTCGTGCAACGCCCTCATTTATTTTATCTGCAAGCTTCTCTGTTCTATCTTCTGATATTTTTATCTTAGATGAAAGCTTCTTGAGCCGACTGAGTGTTAATACCTTCTCCTCAATTGCGCGAAATGCCACTTCTGACCAATTCAAGTCAAATGGTTTCATTACCTTTTCCAATTCATCCGAAATTTTGATAGTTATTGTTCCCATGGTCATATCTATTGCAGAACACCATATATAAAAGTTGTGGCGTTTTGCTGGAAGGTAAGAATTTACGTCTGCATCAACTTATTTTATTTGTATCACAAATCAATAAACTGTTCGTTCTCGATTGCGACCAAACGGATACCTGTACCTAAGCTGAGAATTGCGGCAAGCAAGGCTGCATGTTCTTTTCCTGTGCCGGATATCATATGGACTGCTACTTCTAAACCCGCTATCTTGTTTTTCAGAAGTGCATGCATATTGTTTTTAAGTTCAGTTATTGGCATTGAAAAATCGGTCACGAGCACTTCTGCTTTGTCTGCGCGAAAATCTTTGCCGAATTCGTTTGTGATGATAAGCACTTTTTCCCACGGTTGTGACTTGATTATTTTAGCAACGTCCGACCATGTGCCTTTGCCTGTTGACAACAATGCGATGAGTTCGGTCATGGTTTCCTCGGGTGATTATCAATAATTGTGTAATATCCCTCAACCTGATATATGTTGGCTATGTCTTCTATTTCAATTTCCAACACTGATGGATTTGGCATTTCTGTGCATGTTTCATCACGCAGTTCACTTTGTCGCTGGAACTTTATATGCTCAACAAGCAAAGAAGAGGGTGATATTCGGGAAACATCTCCAAGGATGTATGCTCCTGCTGTTCCTACAAGAACGTGCCATGTTACTCCTGTTTGTCGTTCTGGCACATGATTCGGATTAATCTCTGATAGCCCCCATAACTTGTACTCTTTAGTGAGCGCATTCTGGATAGGTTTTGGAATTCTCTCGTTCATGTGTAGAGTTTTTATGAGCTTTATTATGAATGTTTCGGCTTTTGACACTTAACACAAACCTTTTAAACAACCTCTTTTTCCATTGTCCATGCGCACAAAATATATCTTTGTTGTTGGTGGCGTTATTTCCGGCGTTGGCAAAGGAGTCGCAACTGCATCACTCGCACGTATTCTCAAGGATTATGGCTACAAAGTGACGTGCATGAAAATAGACCCCTACATCAACATCGATGCGGGTACAATGAATCCAACGGAACATGGTGAAGTATTCGTTACTGAAGACGGTGATGAGACTGACCAAGACATTGGCAATTATGAACGCTTTTTGGGCGAAAATATTCTTTCTGTCAATTACATGACAACGGGCAGGGTGTATCTGTCGGTCATTGAACGCGAGCGACGGCTTGAATACGACGGCAAATGCGTTGAGGTTGTGCCTCACATCCCATTTGAAGTGATTGAACGCATCAAGAAATGTGCAGCAGTGACGCAATCAGAATTTGTTGTTGTTGAAGTCGGTGGCACTGTTGGAGAGTATCAAAATGTTCTCTTTCTTGAAGCTGCACGCCGTATGCATCTCGACAATCCGACAGACGTTGCTTTTATTTTGGTCAGCTATCTGCCCGTTCCAAAAAACATTGGGGAGATGAAAACAAAACCTACCCAATATGCTGCCATCTCCATGAACAGCGCAGGTATCCAGCCTGACTTTGTCATCTGCCGTTCAGAACATGCTCTTGACGATGTGCGCAGGACTAAAATTGCGGTGTCATGCAACATCCATGCTGACCAAGTTATATCAGCGCCTGATGTCGAATCCATCTATCGTGTACCACTTGAACTTGAACACGAAGGCTTGGGCAAAAAAGTGTTGAAAAAATTTGGCATGGATGTGAAGAAAAGAACAACTCAATGGGAAAAGCTGGTGACATCGGTATTAACGTCAGAAGCACGTATCGGCATCGTCGGCAAATATTTTGATGTGGGTGATTATATCCTTCGCGATTCTTATCTTTCTGTTATTGAGGCAATCAAGCACGCAGCATGGTCTCTCGGCGTCAAGCCTACCATAGACTGGATTGATGCGCAGCAGATTGAAAAAAGCACCAAACCGTTAGAACAATACGATGGTATCATTGTTCCCGGCGGTTTTGGCGCACGTGGCGTTGAAGGTAAAATAAAAGCCATTCAGTTCTGTCGCGAGAAAAATGTACCCTATCTTGGTTTATGTTATGGAATGCAACTCGCAATCGTTGAGTTTGCTCGGCATGTGTGCAAGATGCAGGGTGCAAACACGACGGAAATTGACCCAAAAACTGCTTATCCTGTCATTTCGATGCAAACTGCCCAACAAGATGTCATGGCACAACACAAATATGGCGGAACGATGCGGTTGGGTGCATATGCAGCAAATTTGAAACCCTCACGAATTCTTGAGCTGTATAAAAAAAGTTCTCGTCTCAAAGAAGACAAAGCGCAACTTTCACAGCTTGAAGAATGGAGAAAAGGAAAGATTGTTGGAGATGCTGTTATTGAGCGTCATCGACACCGCTATGAAGTCAATCCAGCCTATATTGCACAGCTCGAAAAGAATGGCATGCTGTTTTCCGGCTATCATGAACGAACAGATGGAACGAAGCTTATGGAGTTTGTAGAAATTCCCGGCAAACCTTTTTTTGGGACACAGGCACATCCGGAATTCAAGTCACGTTTAGAGAAGCCGGCGCCACTTTTTGTTGGGTTTATGGAAGCGGCGAAGAAACGCTAATGGTTGTCGTTTGAGCAAAAGGAAGGTGAAAAATTAATTTTAAACGTATTATTTTTTTCTTCCTGGAGTAACGGCAATAACTGGTTACATTCAGGATTATCTATCTCGTGCCTCTTTAAACCTATTTCTCGTTCTCACAAAAAGCTTATAAGACAATGCCTTTCTGTACTCTGTCATGTCATTAAAAGAGCGTCTTATTACTATTTACGACAAGCACTATAAGCAGCTCATGATAATTCCTATTATTCTACTTGTTCTTGCTCTCGTTCAAATCGGCTATCAGGTCGCTACGACCGGTAATTTTGTTAATCTCGGAGTGTCGCTCAAAGGGGGTAGTGTCATCACTGTCCTTCAACCTGTTGAGCTGCCTGAGCTACAGGCTGCGCTTACAAACGAGTTTCCTGCGCTTTCTCCAACCGTACGAGGCATTCTCGATTCAAATGTAGTTATCGGCGCAACCATCGAAAGTGCTGCGCAGCAGGATGATGATGTTAAGTCTATTATCAACTATCTGAAGCAGACTGGCATCAAAGAAGACGTCATCACTCTTGAAATTACCGGTTCAGCGCTCGGACAACAATTCTTTTCGCAGGCAGTTCGCGCAATGATTGTTGCGTTTATCCTGATGGCGATTGTCGTGTTTTTTTATTTTCGTTCCTTCATTCCCAGCATTGCAATCGTTGTCGCTGCACTCTCTGCCATCATCGAAACAATTGCAGCGTTTAACTTGCTGGGGATGTCACTCAGTACCGCAGGCATAGCTGCGTTGCTCATGCTCATCGGTTATTCTGTCGATGACAATATATTGCTGACGTCGCGCATGCTGCAACGAACCGAGGGAACGGTTGTTGAGCGTGTTCTTGGTGCGATGAAAACTGGAAATACTATGATATTCACATCCCTTATTGCAATTGTCATGGCTCTTATTTTTACCAATAGCGATGTGATAAGACAAATCATGGTCATCCTGTTGATTGGTTTGCTGTTTGACATCATCAACACATGGATTCAAAATGCAGGCTTCATGCGCATGTATTTGGAGAGAAAAAATGTTCCGTGAAATATTCAAGAGCTGGCGTGTCATTCTGCTTCTTGTTTTTCTGCTGTTTGCACTCATCGCAATACGGCCTAGCCCGTGGAATGAAGGCGTCGCCATCCGGTCTGTTGAATCAAATTCCTCAGCAGCACTCGCAGGCATATCATCACCTGATGCACGAAGTAGTGTACTCTCATATGAACGGATTCTCGCTGTTGGTGATGTACAAATATCAGTTCCTGAGGATTATGCTGCTGCTCTCAAAGATATCAAAGCAAATAGTACTGTACGCATCGTCACCGATAAAGCTTCGTATGTGTTGCGAACAAGAGCGCTTGTTCATGAAACAACGTTGAATGAAACAGAACTCCAAATCTTTGAAGAGTTTGATGCGGTAGCAAACAAGACCATCAAAAAAACAGTGGAAGTGCCGCGTGTTTTGAGAGAAGTTGTTGGCGTTCAGCCTCTGGGCATTGAAGTTGTGCCCGCTGCAACCAGCAATCTTCGCAAAGGACTCGATTTAGCGGGCGGCTCGCGCGTTGTGCTCAAACCTGCAGAAGCAGTAACCGCACAAGATCTCGCGACTATTATCGACAGCTTACAGGAACGACTTAATGTGTACGGATTGAGCGATGTTTCGGTGCGTGATGCAACTGACCTTGCGGGAGATAAATTTATCGTTGTTGAAATCGCTGGTGTTACCGAAGAAGAAGTGCGCGATGTTATCGCACGACAAGGAAAATTTGAAGCAAAGATTGGGAATGAAACTGTTTTTTTTGGCGGAAACAAAGATGTTGCATATGTCTGTAGAACAGCTGATTGTAGCGGATTAAATCCTCAACAACCTTGCCAACAGCAGAGTGCAGGGCAATGGGCTTGTGGTTTTTTCTTTTCCATTGCATTAAGCGCAGATGCAGCACAAAAGCATGCTGATGTCACAAAAACATTGCCTATCATCTCTGAAGGCAGCCAGCGTTATTTAGAAAAACCACTTGAATTGTATTTGGATGATGTTCTTGTCGATACACTTCGCATTGCAGGCGATTTAAAAGGACGCGTTGAAACACAGATTCAAATATCGGGAAGTGGCGCGGGAACTTCTCGGCAAGCTGCGATGACTGATTCTCTCGGACAGATGAAACGTTTGCAAACCATCCTTATCACCGGCTCGCTTCCAGTTAAACTTGACATTGTAAAAATGGATACCATCTCTCCTGTGCTTGGTACACGCTTTTTGAATAACCTTTACTTTGTTGCTCTCGCTGCTTTCATTGGAGTGATTGCTGTTGTTTTCCTGCGGTATAGGATGCTGAAGCTTGCTGTGCCTATGATTCTGACCATGATATCAGAAATCATCCTTATCCTTGGCTTTGCTGCACTCGTTGGATGGAATCTTGACCTTGCGTCCATGGCAGGTATCATCATTACGATTGGCACAGGTGTCAATGCTTTTATTATCATCGCGGATGAAACTATCAGAGGCGAAGTAACGTATGACTGGAAAAGAAAGTTGAAGAACGCGATGTTCATCATTTTTGGCTCCTATTTAACAGTTGTTGCTGGCATGATTCCTTTATGGTTTGCTGGTGCTGGTCTGCTGAAAGGATTTGCGTTCACAACGATTGCAGGTGTTTCTTTTGGAGTGCTGATTGCACGACCTGCCTATGCAGCGGTGCTTAAAGTTTTGCTGAAGGCGTAATCTTTTTTAGAGAATCAAGTTTGATTTTCTTTATTCGCAATTTACGCGTGTACCACCACAAACGGAAGTTTCTTTTTTGTTTGTGCAGCGTTTCACATTTTTTTTCGAGAAGTTTTATTTCGTTTTCTACACGTTGCTTTTCATGCTGGAGATGTATAATCTTTCTTTTGATGATGCGCGCGATTTTTTCCTGTTCATTTTCTCTTTTTCTATCTGCGTTTTCTTCCTCCAAGTCATGCAATTCGCGAATTAATGGCATACTGTGTACTAATGTAATTGTTTTTATATAGGTTGCGTGGTTTCAACTGGTCGTTGGAGCAGAAGGAAAGCGAAAAAATAAAACGTTTTTACGTATTTTTTTCTTCATTTCGTAGCGTCAATGACTGTGTGTCCCTATCGACCTACCTCCACTACATTTATAAATTCTGAACGTGACTCTGTCCTCATGTGGAACAAATCGGTTTTCCTCGTTCTTTTTGCTTCTCTCTTGCTGTCGATGGCGCAGCTTCTCCTCAAATCCGCAAGCTCAACATTTGCTTTTACTTTTGAAGGTCTTTTTCAGATTGATTTGATTCTGGGTATTGCGTTTCTTGGGATTACTGCTGCGCTGTTCATTGTTGCTTTACGCGATGGCGAATTAACCGTTTTATATCCGTTGATGGCAACGTCGTACGTCTGGGTTGCGATTGCTTCACCCTTACTTTTTCCGAGTGATTCACTGAATGTATTGAAATTGGCGGGCGTTGGCAGTATTATCATCGGTGTCTATTCGCTTGCACGGGGGCATTCATGACCGCGTTCTGGAGCATTGGAGTGCTTATCGCATCAACAATCCTGAGTTCAATCGGCGCATTTTTATTCAAAGTAGCAAGCAAAGACTTCCGTTTTCGCGTTGCATCCTTGCTGAATAAAGAGCTCATCTTTGGCATTGGATTGTATGGGATAGCAGCAATTCTTACCATTATCGCATATAAAGGCGGAGAATTGACAGTGTTGGTTCCACTGGGCTCGCTAAACTATCTGTGGGCGGCTTTTCTCGCACAGCGGTTTCTCGGTGAGGAGATGAACGCCTGGAAATGGCGAGGTGTCTTGTTCATCATCTGTGGTATTGCTCTTGTCGGTTTGGGTGATTTGCTATGAAGACCATCGTGTTTTCTGTCGGCGGTTCCGTTGTCATGCAGGAACGTGTCAACGTTGATTTTTTGAAGGAATTTGCATCACTCGTGCTTTCACGTGCTGAAAGAATCATTATCGTTGTGGGTGGCGGCGGCGTTTGCAGGATGTATCAACAAGCTGCGAGTAGTGTTACATCGGTTTCTGACACCGACAAAGACTGGATTGGCATCGCTGCAACTCACCTCAACGCACAACTGATGAGAAGCATTCTTGCTCGCGATGCTTATGAGCAGGTGGTTGTCAATCCGACGATTGCACTGAAAACGAAGAAACGAATTATCGTTGCGGGTGGATGGAAGCCCGGACATTCTACTGACAAGGATGCTGTTGAACTTGCGTTGCTCTATGATGCAAAAACAATCATTAATGTTACTAATGTGGACTATCTGTATGATGCAGATCCCCGTGTGAATAAACATGCGAAAAAAATCGAACACATCTCCTGGGCGGGATTACAGAAGCTTGTCGGCAAGAAATGGTCGCCCGGGATGCATGCACCGTTTGACCCGATAGCGACACAGCGCGCAGCAAAAGCAGGTTTAAAACTTATTCTTGTTGGAGCGAATGTTCACAACATAAAAAATGTGTTAAATGGCTCAAAGTTTTTGGGAACAGCTGTTGAATGAGCTTGTGCTTTTGTGTGTTGTTCCTGCACCAGCATCTCAAAAGTTTTCTTACTCCGTTTTTCCTGCCACCTATCAAAACCGGAACCTTCGACCGTTAATCTTATTTTGTTTTTACGGTTGCATTGTGTGCAGGATGCTGTCTTATAATGAATACAATTATTAAATTCTGAGCTCCATTCTTTCAATTCACTGCCACAGTAACAGTGGGTGATATTGTCGTTCTGAATAAGATGGTCTTTCATGTTAACTCCTCTTGTACCCAGTGTTCAGCTGCTTCGTTACCTTTGCCTGACCATGTTGAGATGACCGGTACTTCGTAACTATGCAGGTGATGGATAAGCTCACGAATCGCATCAAGCTTCTTATCGATTGTTTTTGCAATCATCGCAGTCTCTGCTGCTTCTTCAAGTTTGCCTTTCCACCAAAAATGGCTTTCAACCGGGAATATGTTCGCGCAGGCAATCAGCTTTTTTTCTAATAACGCTCGAGCTATTTTCCTCGCCTCTTTCTTGTCCTTGCACGTGACGTACACGGAGAGCATGTGCTTTTGTGATGGTTAATGTTTATATACCTTTGTTTTCTCTCGTTGGTTATGAAAGTACTTTTTGAGTCTGCTCTGGGCGGATTTGCTCTTGACGGGCAAAAAATTGTCGAGCAGGGCGACATGAAGCAGCTTGTCAAGAAATATCCCGACGCACGAATCGCAGATGAAACACAGTCGTTTCGCTTATTGCCTCTAATGAAAGATTCACGCTACTTTACTGCATTTCGTTATGCTCATCTCCGTGCGACATTGCAGTCGTTGCGTACTATGGACGTTACTGACATTCTGATTACTCATGCTATTCAGTCGGTACAAGAAATCGACAGCGTTGCTCATGTGCTCGTCAAACGATGCAGAGAATGGTATGGCATCTATTGCCCGGAGACACGCTTGATTGCTGATAATCTGAACTTTGTTGAGACCATTATGAAAGCTTCAAAATTGCAGATTCTTGAGCAGCTTAACATTCCGGAAGCACAATCACTTGGTGTTAGTATTGACAAACCTGATGTGCTTCAGATGCAGCTTCTTGCGGAGGAAGCGGCTCATCTCTATCATCTCCGACAGCTTCATGAAACATATTTATCATCAGTATTAAAACGGCATTGTTCCAACGTGCAGGAATTGTGCGGAACATTGATTGCTGCGAAGCTGATTGCGAAAGCAGGCAGCCTGAAACGACTTGCGTTGTTGCCGAGCAGCACGATTCAATTGCTTGGAGCAGAAAAAGCATTGTTTCGACATTTGACGAGAAAAGCACGAAGTCCAAAACACGGGTTCATTGTCAATCATCCTATTGTTCAGCGCGTGCCACGCATGATGAAAGGAAAAGCAGCTCGTGCGCTCGCAGATAAGATAAGCATGTGCGCACGGCTTGATTATTTCAAAGGAGCGTTCAAAGCGAAAGAATACATGAAAGAACTTGAGGCAAGGTTTCAATGATGCTTTGTGAGACCAAACTTTTGTTTCGCGATGATAGCTATCTGAAAGAGTTTGACTCAGAGGTCGTTGACGTTGATGGTGCCTTTGTTTATTTGGACAAGACTGCTTTTTATTATCAGGGTGGCGGACAACCTTTTGATATGGGAACGATAGCTGGGCGTGATGTTGTTTCGGTGATGAAAACAGAGCAAGGAATCAGTCATGAACTCTCTGGACATGGATTATCCGTAGGGGCAACCGTTCATGGTATTATTGACTGGAAACGAAGATACCTTCTGATGCGAGCGCACAGTGCAGCCCACGTGTTAAG
>DATEAE010000112.1:0-3947 GCA_035288505.1 Candidatus Nanoarchaeia archaeon | reverse complement strand
CAACAATTTGCCTAAAAAATCGTACAACGTCGCCTTCCTGCAATGTCGTCAGTGGTATGATGTCAAACAATGACGCCCCATGATAACAAGGATGAACCATCGCAGTGAGCTGTGCCATATCTTTGAATCGCGGCTCATTTGCAAGAACATCACAGCTCAAAACAAACTTTTTCAGGAACGCAATATCTGATGTAACAAATTTTTTGTGAAACTTTGTCCGTTCGCGTCCTTCATAACAGAGGCATGCAAGCACCAGCAGTATTTGATACTCATTCAGTCTTTTATACAAGTCAGTTCCAAACAGCTCGCCCAATATAATCTCATCTGCATAAATGTTGGACGCAAACCTTCCTTTTTCGGTTAATCCACCATCATCAATAAAACCAAGATGAGTCAGTTTCTTCTTCAGATTATGAAATGTCTGATGTGTTTTCGTCTGCGTCACTTTTTCTCCAAATGTCTGGAATGCATAAAAGCTTTGACTCAAAATATGTCCAACTTCCTCCGGCGTGTGCTTGTCAATCAGATTGAGTACCGTATTCACTGAAAGCTTAAATTGTGAGACAATGGGGTCAGTATCTGCACTCGTAAAATTTTTGATTTTTTCGTAATCAAAATCTCTTCGGTTTATCATGATATACACAAATCCTTCATTGTCGATGCCGCGCCGTCCTGCCCGTCCTGCAATTTGAAAGAATTCTTTTGAGTTTATGAAACGAAAATTCCGCCCGTCATATTTGCGTACGTTTTCAAAGCATACCGTCTTCGCAGGCATGTTGATGCCGACTGCAAAGGTTTCTGTCGTGTATAGCACTTTGATGAGACCTTTGCCAAACAATTCTTCCACCATTTCTTTCATCACCGGCAATAATCCTGCATGATGAAATCCAATGCCATAAGGCAATGTCTGGCGTAACACCTGCGCGCTTTTCAACGAGTTCATTTCCGGCGGCGCATGTTCCAGCTTCTTTCGCACGAATGCAGATATCTCCGGATTATGCCTGAATATGTTTTTCTTCATCAAGTCACGTGCGTTCTTTTGGCAGGTGACACGTGAAAAGCAGAAGAAAAGCAATGGTGTCTTTTCCTTTATTTCTTTGATAAGTTCAACATGAGATGGCGGTTGTATTTCTGCTTGTCTCTTATTCGTTTTGCCGCGCACATATGCGTAGCTCGGAATATCCGCAGCCTCTTTGATTGCTTTCAGTGTCGTCAGTCCCAACTCTGAGTCATAACATTCAAGATGCAGTGGCACATAGCGTGTTGGATGGCTAATAACCTGCACTTTGTGTTTTTTTATCGTCTCAATCCAGCGTGCAAACTCATGAGCGTTTGGAATTGTCGCAGAAAGACATAACATGCGCACATGTGGGCTTGAAAAAATAATTGATTCTTCCCAAACTGTTCCTCGCTCAATGTCATTGATATAATGAATTTCGTCAAAGATGACATAAGAAACATGCTCGACATCCTCATCATTGCTCAGCACCATGTTACGATAAATCTCTGTCGTCATGATAAGCACAGGCGCGTGAGGATTCTTGACAATATCGCCCGTCATCAGTCCGATGTTTTCTTCACCGTAATCTGCACAGAAATCTTTGTATTTCTGATTGGACAATGCTTTGATGGGTGCAGTGTATACAATGCGTTTTCCTTTTGCGATGTCGCGATTCACTATGTAATCTGCAATTAACGTTTTTCCCGAACCGGTCGGCGCAGAAACAACAACAGAATGATTTTGGTGAATTGCTTCGATTGCTTCAATCTGAAAAGGATCAAGTTTTAATCCTTTGTACGTCATTTCTTCCATTGAGCACAATAATGAGACTGTTTGTTATTAAGGCTTTCTGTGCTTATGTGCCAATATTCTGTTGTGGGACTTCAGGCTTTTCAGCAATACGTCCGCCGTTGCCAGGCACAGGATCAGTTCCGCTCGGAGCTTTGTATTTCTGAATAACAGCAATTTCATCTGGAGGAAGACGAGCGGCCCAGTCGGTGTATCTATCAATTACTTCTCGCCAGAGAATAGGAATCTGTTCACCACGAACAGACATACTAAATCTTCCATTCGCTACTTCCTGCTCTTCAACTGTACTTCCATAACTCTCACGAGCTGAGTAAATTCGAGCATAAAGAGATCGCAACGCTCCATTTCCTTCAAACTCTGGAAATAACAATGCGAGGGCTCTTGGGATAGAATATTTTTCACCGGGAGCTATTGAATAAAATTCCAAAATTGCTAAATAATCAGTACCACGTAATTTTCCAATATCGCGGGAATGGGTAACAGGTGAAACCACTATTGACCCAGATTCGGCATGCTGTACTACATCAGAAATTTCAGTGGGATTACTGGGACCATCTTCTCCAGCAGTTTTCGGTTGCAACCCATGCTTTTTTATGTAATGTCTAATTTGATCGTATGTCATATCAAGCAATCCTGCTGCTTTTTTTTGATTACCATGCGCTTTTCTTAAAGCAACTTTAACAAGATGAAGTTCATACTTTTCAAAATCCATACCAATTTCAAAACCCCGCTTTGCCAATTCTTCCATTTCTGCCTCGGCTGCCCTTGTTGAAGAAAATCCAGAAAGTATATCCTCAATTGTTTCCGAACTTATCAACGGTTCGTCAGTATGCATCGCACTTTCTACAACCCGACGAAGCTGTCGAACATTTCCAGGCCAATCATAATCAACGAGCAACATTGCAGCAACAGGATCCACTCTTTTTACTTCAATTCTCGTTTCCCAGGCATATCTCTCCATAAAGTATGATATCAGCAAAGGAATATCCTCTCTTCTTTCGCGCAATGATGGCACTGGAATCGGAACACCACTAATCCTATAATAAAAGTCTTGAAGGAGTCTGTCCTGCGCAAGCGCATATTCAATACTCATATTTGTGGCAGTGAGGAGCCTGAAATCGACTTTCTTTCCATGAGCAGCACCAACACGCACAACTTCTTTTTCCTCCAAAACGCGTAAGAGTTTTGCCTGTGCTTCTATTGATAACCTACTCACTTCATCAAGGAACAGAATACCGCCTTCTGCTTCTTCGATTAAACCGCTTTTTCCTTTATCCGATGCACCCGTAAAAGAGTGCGGATCATGCCCGAACAATTGGCCTTCAATGAGTTCCCGAGGAAGACTTGCACAATTCAAAGCAATAAACGGTTTTCCCCTTCTATCTCCGCCCAAGTACAGATTTCTAGCAACGAGTTCTTTTCCTGTTCCTGTTTCACCCGTGATAACAATCGGAACAGACCCATTTCTGTACCTATTGATTTTCCTCACCAAATCCTCAATAGCAGGACTTTTTCCAATAATTCTAAAAGGAAACTTCGGATACCATTGTAAATTATCCATAACCTGAAAAATTTATACATCACTTATAAATCTTCATCCTAAAATTATTCTTTTCGGAATTTTATTATTCGCGCAACGTTTGAACTTTGTACAATCTCAACTTTCTCGCCCTTGTCAATGACGACAATATTCGGGTCGTTATCAGCCGCAACGTGCGCCATTCCTCGTGTCAATTGAATAACAATACTCATGCGCGGCACAATAATTGGTTCTCTTTTCACCGTTGTATTGTTGAATGCAATGCCAAAACCTGTTTCAAAATGTCTGCCGGTAATTGACTTAAAATATCCTTGTGAACCAAAAGCGGTTGAAACAACAAGTCCATCACCTATCAGTTCGCCCGGTACTTTTTTACCATTAATAGTAAGAACAAACCTGATGGCATGCGTCGGATGAACATTCCGTATAACAACGTCGTTTGCGGCTTCCATTTTTTTTTGCCCAATCTTAACTTCTATTTTTGGAAATTCCTGCACAGCAAAACGTTCACGAAATAATTTTTGCAACGCATCAGGAAGACTTTCACAGCTGCACTTCTTGCAGATGCTGTCTTCGCGAACAAGCAATTTTGGTATG
>DATEAE010000111.1:0-5828 GCA_035288505.1 Candidatus Nanoarchaeia archaeon | reverse complement strand
TCCTTTGTCACCCTCGCGCTGCTCAAACCTTTTTTCGTGGAGCTTATAACCGCGCGCAATCAGACTATCTTTAAGCACAGTATAGAGTTCCTCGTAACTAAAGACGCCAGCATACTTGATTGGCAATCCATTGACGATAAGACTCTTTTGTGTCATGAGATAATCTGCTCCGAAATGACTCCTCTCTCTCGTGATGAGCGGTACACATTGAGAAACGATTTGAGTCGCAAATACAAATCATCCACATCGGACATAAGCCACTGTTCTGCTTTGAGATAGTGTCCCTTGAAAATATACTTGTCCGCAAGCGCACGGAAAAACCATTGAATAGGCTTTTGCTCCCACTTATTGTATCTATCACTCATGATATAACCATCGATGATTATCATGAGCTTGCCGTCATTCAACGGTATTTTTGAACCGTCCTGTTCCAGCTCAACGTTCTTGATGCCCGTTCCATAAATACGGATGCGATAAATCAACTTAAAGTAATCAGTAATGTTTTTGTACGGTGCAAGCTCAATCTTGATATTTCTGCCATGAGGAAAAATCTGTTCTGTATTCAGTTTCTCTTCGTAATCTCCGCCTTTCTCATAGAAGAACTGCGTAATCATTTCATACAATCCTTTGAGGTCAAAGATACCTTCATAAGTCAGCTTCGTCTGGTCGATGACTAAACGTATTTCTGACATCAGCGTTCCTCTCCGAGATAGCCTTTGTATGCATGGTATTTTGTCTGTAAGTCCAGATATTTTTTGATATGTGCATGAAGGCCAAGCATACGGTAATAAATCATATCACCATAAACGCTGGATGATTCACGTCTCCAGATATATCCAATATACAAGTCACGCAGTGCACGGGTGAATCTGTTTTTATCAAATTTATTTTGCCAGTCAAACATAAGATTGCCCCAGATGGTAATTTCGATGCGTGCATTGGTCAATAGTTTTTTCTTGCCGTCCTTCACGACTTCAATTTCGGTCATGTCCCAGAGATGAAAATGGACATAGACGCGAAACTTTACCCATTCATTGATTTCAGTGTCACCATACCATTCAAGTTCCTGTTCCGCACCAAAGGGTGTTGGCACTTTATGTTTGTACATCTCCTCAGTGAGAGTATATCTATATCTTTTGAACCAGTCAGAAATATGATAATACAATCCGCCCCAGTCGAATAAACCTCGATAACGAATGATACCAACATCTACCCTCGCTTTTTTTCCGACGCCCATGGAATAAAACAAACAAAATGCGTTATTTAAACCTTTTTAGACCAAACCGACGAAATCACTTCCATATGGTCCATCCTTCGTAAAAAGCACCGAGGGATTCCGCTTGACGGCTAAGGTGGGCATTGCTTTCACTCAACGATTGTGAAGTGTGTCTTTCCGTTTTATGTATTTCAAGTTCCCATCCTGCAGGAGGCACAAGTTCAAATCGTGCGCGTTGGTAGCCTTCACGTTCAAGCTGCTCAGCCAATGTTCTCAAGGATTCAGACGAAGAACTGGTGAATGTATAAGCATACTGTTGCTGCGCAGCCATATCGATGCCACCCTCTCGTGCTTTATCAAAAGCGTTCTGCGCGGAGCGAGAACTCCAAACAACATCATGCCCTCCTTCCGTCTGCATTTCACGATGATAACCATAATACTTATCGAACCGCGCACGGAATTCGCTTTCCGCAGTCGGCTCAGACACACAACCGGACAGAAAAAGAGACAAAGCCAGCACTTCAAGTTTCCGCATGAGATATTTTTTCTGGACGGATATTTAAGTATTACGAAAGAGAAGCAATATCAACTTCAGGTGTTACAAACGGACTGTTCTTAGTCGTCGTCGTTGGAGCAGAAGGAAGACGAAAAAAATACGTAAAGACGTATTATTTTTTTTCTTCTTTTCGCAACGTCTGAGACTGTGAGTCAGAAGTCACACGTCACGCGAGCAGTCCGACATTTCACTTGTAGGGACATTTCGACAATACATCAACAAGATGCGGAAAGTCCATCCGCTCAATTTCAGGAAGCGGAACAGGAAGTAATTTATGATGAAAAAGTTCGAGCGCACCGCAACGGAGCTGGTAAACCCGTGCTTCTTCAAAAGGCAAACCACGAACGCGTGCGTCAACCATATCAGTGATTATTCTGTTATCTGTGCGCAAATCGACAGGAGTAACAGACAAAGTCATATGTCTTTCAGGCGTGTGAACGGAACCTACGAGACCAGTAAGTTTGATATTCGCTGGTAAAGGAGAATATTTTCGACGGAGCTCAGCTTCCTCATGTTCAAGGTTTCGAGCCATTTCCCTATCACGAGCCGCATTAACATTGTTTGCAATTTGCAGAGCTTGCCAGTCCATGCGAAGGTAGTCATCAACACGTCCAAGTGCAAGTTCGTCCAATGCTGATTCAGAAAGAGTGTTTGCCTCTGTTTTCCGTTCTTCCAATCTACGAGAAACATCTGGAACAAAACGCTCGAGAAAAAAAACAGGTCTTCTGAATTGATACAGTGAGTTCCAAACCGTTTCTAAATAATACCGTTCGTCCGACTTAAGCGTGTGATAACGACCAGCAATAACTTCTTTCATCTGAGCCCTGCTTTTGCCAGATTTCAAATCCTGTTGCCACTCACGCTCAGCATCAACCGCTTCAGCAAGAGTACAATAAGAATTCTCCGGAGCAAAAACATCACAGCTTTCAATAAAAGGATGTAGTTTTTTCGCCTCAGCGCGTCCGCTGTGCGTCACTTTAAGCAGGGTAATAGTAAGCATTTCGTGAAAAATCTGTCCACTTTTTTATAAATGTTTGTGCAAATAATCACTTAGAAGTAACTAACAAAGAATTCAAAATCTTTATTAATCAGTTCAAAATTATAACTATAAGTTTTATATAATCGAAATGACAAAAGCCATGGACACAAGAACCGTTGATTGGATGACGTCTCTCGGCTACGAAAATTTAATGAGAGATAGAGCAACCTCCGAGAAAGATGTTCGTAACTGGGCAGCATTTCTTGAATCGCTTTTGCTTGGAAATAAAGTAGGAGTGAAAACGTACGCCGCTCATCAGAACGAAAGTGCAGATTTTACTGATGGTTCACAGGCTCACATACAAGTGCGCTCATCTTGGCGGTTTAATCGGAGTGACAGTTCGCTCACGGATATTTACCAAGTCCGCGTATGGACAGGCAAGCGCTATATCCCGATGGATAGCATTGAGTGGATTGAAGAGCTACCACGAGAAGAACGAAGAGCACACACGGCACCAAAAAGGGAATATTCACTGATTTGATTTAGTAACTCATCAGCACTTCAACATCTTTGCCAAACAATTCCCGCAACTTCTCGAAAATAGGTTCTTTGATAAATACGCGCTGCGGCAACGGCTTTGCAGCGATTGCTTTTTCCATTTCTTCAAGCGAGCTTTCTTTCGTCGTGCCTAATCCACCATCGGGACGTATCGGTGCTTTTGTTACCGTTGGTTTTTCCGCATCAGTATCATAGACAATAAAAGCTTCCGAATCAAGCAATAATACTTCGCCATACTTCTCGCCGTGCTTGATACGGATTTTGGCGCGTTCCAATTCTTTTCCTCGTTTGCGCTGCAAGTATTCTATCAGAAACTTAATCAATGCCTCGCTACCTTGGCGTGCCTTTTCGATATCCGATTTTGACAATTTGCCCTGGTCGAACTTTTTTTTCGCCGCGACAATCTCATTAAGTTCTCGCAGCATCTTCGATGGTACTTTACCCTTTGCAATCAGTTCGTTTTCAAACAATTGAACGACTTTATCATCACGCGCTTCATCGACACCTTCTGATTTGAGCACATCACGGATAATGGTAACAACTCGTTCATAGAGATGCAGCATGCCCTCATCTTCTTTCATTTTTTCAATTTGCTTAAACAATCGTTTAACACGTTCGAGATATTTGTGTGCATCTTTCAATAACTCATCGACTTCTTTTCCGGTAATTTCTTTTTTTGTTCCATGTTCGATATCTTTGCGAACATCAATATTTGTTTCGAGGATTTTGACAAAACTATCTTCCAACAACTTTTCTTTTTTGACAAAGATTTCACGCATCATGTCAGGCGTTTCACGCGGTGTCGGAGGCGGGATGCCATACAACATCAGAGCAGCTTGACTGGGCGTAAGAATAGCATAATAAATATCTTCCATCCCGATGTCTTTCAGCTTGAACTGCACACGCTGCAGCATCTGATCGCCGGTGGACATAAACAAATCAATCGCTTCTCTACTGGGCTTGATTTTCCCCATGCGCAAAAGTTGCTTCCACGGCATGAATATTCCTCTATCATGGAATGGCACGCCATCACGTAACAATGTAAATATGACAGGATTTGCTTCGCGCAAGCTGTCCCAGAAGTCTGTGACAATATAAACCTGAATATTGATTTTGTTTTTAATACCGGTAATTTCTCCTGCTTCAACGCCCATACCAATGATTATTGCACGAAGTTTGTCTTTCAGTTCGACACGAGTCATCTTCTTGACATCAGTATCATCAATCACAATCCAGACATCAACATCGCTGCTGGACGTTGCTTTACCTTGAACAAGACTGCCTGCAAGAACGTATGCAACAATGTATTTCTCAAACTTTTTCAGGACCATGCTCTTGTGGATTTCAGCGAGTTTGATGGCACCTAACATGCCCGTATCATAAACAGGCGCACCCATCGCAATCAAACGCAGTAATTCATATTTGCCATCATAGCAGCTTTGCCACAATTCACTCAACAACAAAGGATCAGGTCTAAAACGTTCATCAATCTCTTTCGCCTGCTGGTCAAAAATAGCAACGAGCTTGTCGCGCAACTCCCATTTGGTCATCTTTTTGACATCAGAATCATCAACTAATACGAGGACATCAATTTTCTCAGTTTTTGGTTGTTCAGGCTGTGCGGGTTGTCCATTTTGTCCGGGTTGCACTGGCTGAGCAGGACGTGGCTGTTCTGGTGGCAGTAAAATAACACCCATAATGTACTTGTCAAATTTCTCAAGAATTCTGTCTTTGAACTTTTCAAGCTTGCCCCTGAGCTCTTTAAGCTTGTCTTCCATTTCTTTTGACAATTTAGGAGTATTTTCAGGCTTTTTTTCACTGTCGCCTTTTTCTTTCTTTTTGGGCATATTAAGCCTGATTTTTATATGATTTTTAAAGACTTAGTGCATCCAGAAGATGGAAGTGGGACGTTTTGGTCAGACTTCAAACTCTTTGATGGTTTTGTCCATCCGCTTTCGTGATAACACCCTTCTTTAGGCGTGAGTAACCCTGCAAGCTTCAGGAGTGCCTGATTGCGTCCTGTCTTTGTTACCCATAAATTCTGCAGAAACAAATTTTTACAGCTTCATAAACATTTCAATTGATAAATGTAATTTCGTACCAAATATTTCATTTAGCAAA
This sequence comes from Candidatus Nanoarchaeia archaeon, assembly GCA_035288505.1. GTDB lineage: Archaea > Nanobdellota > Nanobdellia > Woesearchaeales > JAGLXL01 > DATDXM01. Next base: position 398 of record DATEAE010000111.1, on the reverse strand, counting down.
AGAGATATTTATAAAGCAGATATATCCAGTTTAAATCATCGAGGAAACATGAGTAACCAAATAGAACAAGGTGCAGACATAGAATACTTTTATAGGAATGCGAGAAAAATAAAACCAAAGTACAATCTTTCAGCGAAGCAAATGGACGAGACAATTGAAAGGAAAGTATTATTTTACCATGTCAGCACTAAACCAGGGAGCACCCGCATAAAATTTGTCTAGAGTTTCTTTCGGACCATGCTGCTCGACTAACTGAAGGAATACAGGAACCATTGAATATTCGGGTTGTTTGGCGTATGCATCAAGCTTTTTTTGTAAATCTTTCTGGGTTAATCCTGAAAAATTGCCTGTGTTTCTCGAAAAAAAATCATGTTCCAGCGCATGGACAATTCCTTCCT
>DATEAE010000110.1:0-3954 GCA_035288505.1 Candidatus Nanoarchaeia archaeon | reverse complement strand
CGAATTGGACACAGTTATGAAAGGGCGTCCTGTTTCTGATGCACTTTATCTCAGTGCGGCAATTGCCAAGACTTCTCTGGACGCCATGGCATTACAGATGGAAGCTGTTGACGCTGCTTATCGGCAGACCGATTAAGTTCTTGTGCTGCGTAGTCGGGGTATGACTTGGCTGGTGCGTTGAGGGTGATGACGGTGGTTCAATGAAAGTCAGAGATAGAACTGAATCATTCCATTTCATCTCTTTTATGCGGATACTCTCTGATAAAACTTTCGGTGAACTCACGGTGTGTTTCGATAGAATTATCAAAAAATTGTTGTAAAGTACACGCTTTTATTTTTAATCCTTCATATTTTGATGGTTCTTCAGTTATAAAATAATTAATTATGCGCCATTTTCGATTAATAATATCTTTAGTTTTATCTGTTAAAATTTCGGAACTATAATCAGTTGGTGGGATTATATCCTGTCCGAATTTATTTAACAATTCATTTTCTGGTATAATCCATGCTCTTCTACGCGCAAGAAATTCTGCCGTTTTGTTGTTTGCGATTTCTGTGTCGAATCTAGCTTCATATTTTTTTTGAATTCGATACTTGAAAGCACTCCAACATTCATTCGCTATAACACACTTACCACCATACTTCTTCAAGAATGAGAATAAAAATTGTCCCTCATATGTTCCCTCAATTTTAGGAATTGTTTTTGGACAAATCACTATGGTGGTTGTTGTAGATGCCATTATTACACCGATTATTCCGAGTTAAAAAATGGAAGATATATCTATTTCCGAACCAGTGGAATTTTTTTTAAACCAATCTATATCTGTTCCTTCAATAGGCTCAATTTCAACACGCATTGGCGAAGCGGTCACCATTCTAACCTCAACAAAACCTTTGAAGTTAAAACTTTGAGGTTTATTACTTACCTTCTCAGCTATTTCGGTCTGTGCAAATTCTGATAATTCTGACTTATGAACTACATTAATTTCCTCGACTTGGTCTGCCATTTTTATCACCTTTCCTCTTTTTTTTATAAATTAGTATATCCTCTAACATATAGTAAAGAGTAAAACTAATTAATATAGTTACTTGTTTTTGATTTTCTTAGGTCTATCCCAATACAGAGATTATGACCAGTGCATTTAGGAATTACTACAATTTTATGCTGTGTTGCATAATTGATTAATCCACAATTACAACGTAGGCTCTTTTGCCTATGTATTTCTTCGGTGCGTCCAGTTTGGCGGAATTTCCAAATGGTGTAATTACTTTTTCATAAACCACATTCACCTTTTCTTTGATGACCATATCTCCAGATAATAGTTTTATTTGTCTCATTTTTGTTAGGATATCCATAGATATACTTAAATATATGTGGATTTGACCTCTGGTCAAGAGAACATGGTTATGGTTACCGATGGACTGCAACTGAAGGAATTTTCAGCGCAGTTAAGCGTATATTTGGTGAACAAATCCATGCAAGCTCGGAGCAGAGGATGATTCAGGAAGCAAAGATAAAATTTTGGGCATATCAAAAAATAAAACGCTACGGCGAGGCGTAGTCACAGCTACACTGGAGTTATGCAACACAGCAACAATTTTATTAAGCCGCACAACAGTTTAAACGGATTAACTCCTGCTGAAGCGGCAGGCATTGGCGTTGAGAACAACACAAACAAGTGGGAGGAATTGCTAAAGCGAAGTTTCGAGAATACCCCACAACGCACCAAAAAACCTGTTCTAGCCTAAATCAACCGCTTACGCAACACAACCGATTAAGCGTAGCTTTTTAAACCCTCCTCTTATTTATAAGTGCATGGCGAAATCCGGCGAGAAGTTTAAGACTGAACATGGCGTCTTTGATGACTTCACAAGCAAGACTATTTTTAAGCTCGCAAGCGATGGGCATTTCGAAGGTTTGCAAACTCCCATATCTATCGGCAAAGAAAGCAATGTGTTTGCTGCACGCCGACGTGATGGTAGTTACGTTGTTGTCAAAATATATCGCCTTGAAAACTGCGATTTTAACCGCATGTATGAGTATATTGCGTCAGATCCTCGATTTATGGGTTTATTGAAACGACGACGTTTGGTCATTTTTGCATGGGCGAAACGGGAATTCCGCAATCTCTTGCTTGCACGGGAAGCTCGTGTTGCTGCTCCAAAACCGCTTGCGTTCAGAGGCAATGTACTGGTTGAGGAGCTTATCGGTGATGATTGTGCTGCACCGCGATTGTCGAACAAGCGTCCAGACAACGCAAAACATTTCTTTTCGTTACTTTTGACAGAGCTGAAGAAGCTTTATTTGTGTAATCTCACGCACGGTGACCTCTCGCAGTTTAACATCCTGAACTTTAATGAAAAGCCGGTTCTTATCGACTTCTCGCATTCGACGACAAAAGAAAATCCACGCTTCGAGGAGCTTTTTGAGCGCGATGTTCGTATAGTCTGCAATTACTTTAATAAAGTGGGGCTTTCGCTTCGCACATCAGAGGTATTGAAGGAGATACGTCATGGGTGAACAGTTTAGCTATAACCTAAAGATTCCTTTGGACCGCGTTGGTGTACTTATAGGACCTTCCGGTACGGTGAAGAAACAGATTGAGGAAGCAACTCACACGCAACTTGCAATTGATTCAGAAGAAGGCGATGTTGAAATACGTTCAGACAGTGGTGTTCATATCTATGAAACACGAGAGATTATACGCGCGATTGGAAGAGGCTTCAATCCAAATATTGCGATGCAATTACTCAAACAGGATTATTCGCTTGAAATCGTTCAGGTTACTGATTTTGCAGGGAAGAATAAAAATGCGTTCAAGCGATTGAAAGGGCGTGTTATCGGTTCCGAAGGAAAAGCAAAACGGGAATTAGAGAATTTAACAAATTGTGTCATTTCAGTCTATGGAAAGACTGTTGCACTTATCGGACCAGTTGAAGATGTCATCAACGCTCGACGGGCTATCGAAGAGTTGTTAGCAGGGTCAACACATGCTCGTGTTTATCGGTTTTTGGAAAAGAAACGAAGAGAAAAAAGAATGGAGCCACTGTGGACGCCGGCGAATTGAGAGGGATGTTCAGAGTCTACATGAATGAGAAAGGCTATGCCCTTAAAAAAGCTGATTCTCTTGTTGATGATGCATTTCCGACGTGTTTTACGGTGAGTTGAGGTCCAAGTTTTTTGAAGAAACATTGGGAATTGTGTGAATATAAAAAACCAGAAAATGCGGCGGTTGTGCAACCATGCCACCGATTTTGGGATGTTCCTCTTGTTGGTGATGGGCGTCATTTGTCTGCGTTTGAGATGGCGGTAACATATTCGTTCAATGGACAAGACAGAGAACATATGTTTGTTGCTCATTTCGATTTTTTGACGAAAGAACTCGGGCTCGACCCAACGAAAATCGCTGCAACTACTTTTGGCGGAGGAACCACCTATTATAAAACAGTGTTTCCGCCGGATGAAGAAGCACGGAAAATATGGACAGCACTCGGCATCAAAAACATCACAGTTACAGAAGGTTTCCAGCGAGACTCTCATCATGGTCGGCTGGTCAACGATAATTTTGTTTCAAATACCGTTGAGCCTTTCGGTGGTCCAAGAACTGAACTTTTTTACGATGGCACCGAAATCTGGACATCGGTACTTTATTCTACTGCGGTGGAATTCGATAGCAGAAACAATACTCTTCATTTTCAAACTTATGATTATCCGACGTTTGCAGCGGGTTTTGGCCTGGAACGTGTTTTGATGGCAACGAATGGTTCGGCTTCAATCGATAATGTTTTTACTTCACCGCATACAACAAATCCCATTGTCTATGACCATGTTCGTGGCTTGACAAGATTAGCTCATGATGGGGCTTTTGCTCTCACACGAAAAAACAAGTTGACTGGTCGTTCGAACAGCGGCAGAATTTCAGTATTAAACAGTTATATCACTTCTCTTTACCG
>DATEAE010000109.1:0-8561 GCA_035288505.1 Candidatus Nanoarchaeia archaeon | reverse complement strand
GATTGTTTCCTGACCTCGTGCAATGCCCATCACAAATGTGATGACAATAATTGCGGCTGCAACTCCAGTCATTAATCGGGCGATATGCTCGAATTTTTTCTGTAATGGTGTTACTGTTTCCGGCTCTTTTTGAATCATATCAGCAATCTTTCCGAATTCTGTTGTCATGCCTGTTGATGTGACGACTGCGGTTGCGCGTCCTCTGGTCATTGTCGTGCCGGCAAAAATCATGTTCTTCTGGTCAGCCGTTAATGCTGTGCGTGCAACAATACCTGTTGTTTTTTCAATCGGGGTACTTTCTCCTGTCAATACACTTTCCTGTGTTTGTAAGTTGCTGATGAACACAAGCCGTGCATCGGCAGGACATTTATCACCTGTTTCAACAAAAATGATATCTCCCGGAATGATGTATTTGCTGTCAATTTCGTCCATATGTCCGTTGCGCAATACTTTTGTTCTCGGCGCAGCCAGCTTTCGTAGCGCTTCGATTGAACGTTCCGCTCTATACTCTTGTGTAAATCCGAGAATGGCATTCACAATGACAATGGCAAGAATGACAAATGCGTCGATGAATTCAGCGAGAAATGCAGAGACAACCACAGCTCCAAGAAGAAGCCAGATTAACGGCGATGTGAACTGTGCAGCAAAAATGCGAAGCGCAGACGGCCCTTTGTGTTTTTGTATTTCGTTCAAACCATATTTATGTAATCGCTCTTCAGCTTCCTGATTGGTTAATCCTTTGTCTGGTGTTACTTTTAGATGTGCCAATACCTCTTTTAGTTCACTGCTGTGCCATTCCATGTTCATTTCGATGTTTTGATGCCCTGCTTCTGAGCGTAGGTGTTCCAATAGTTTTGCTCAATGTTATGAACTTTTTCTTGATATTCGTACCAATCCAAATATTTTTTTCCAAACAAGTTTTCGAGCCATTTCATTTTTTACCCCTCCTCAATATTTCGACAATGTAATCTTTGAGAGGCTTGCTTGCATTAATTGCTTCTATCTTTAATGTTTTGTGCAATTCAGGTGGAAGTTCGATGTTGATTCGTGTCATTATTGTTATTCTTCTAATAAGTTTAATAACTGTTATTATTGTTATAGAAGTTATAATTGATATATAAGGTTTGTGGGGAATATCTTAAAATCAAGCAAGATTTCTAAGATGCCGGAAGCTGTGTCTCTGAGCAGTCAAAGTTTCTCACTCGTTTATGTGGTCGTAGAAGCAGAAGGAAGGTGAAAAAAATTAAACGTTACGTAAAAAATTATTTTTTTCTTACTTTCGTAGCGTCAGTGGCTTGGAGTCCATAAATCACAGTTTGCGTGAAGATTATTCGGCATTACCCACTTGAGAACTCGTCATCAATTTCTTTCAATATTTGTTCAGTGGAACGTTTGTCTCGCACTGAAAATTTCTTCATCATTCCAAAAGCTTGACGAATTACATCGTATTTCTTCTCCATAGTAGTTTCATTGCGAGATTTTAGCATGTATGACACAGATTAAGACAATACCTAAACATTTCTATGCCACATACGTAAAAAAATAAGAAATTAAAACTACTTCTTCGGCTTGGCTTCTTTCTTCTCTTCCTTCTTTGGCGCTTCGGCTTTCTTGGCTTCGCCCGGTTTTCCAGTGCCAGGTGCTGCACCTGCAGGAGCTGCTTCGACTGGTAAGAGTTGCTCGATGAGTGCCGTTGGAATCTTTGCTTCGAGGAGTTTTGCTTTGATTTTTCCTCTTTCCTGTCCCTGCATCTGCGCAATGATTTCTTTGGCTTTTGTTTCGAATTCTGCTTTTCTCTTTTCAAGCTCTTCTTTAAGGTGCACTCTCTCTGCTTCGAGCGCCTTGAGTTCTTGCTGTGACAACTCTGTCTTCTCTGCGATAATTTCAGCGTCAAATTTGCCTGCGTTAACCTGTGCAATCGCGTCACGTGCAGGAACGCCTTCAACTAAAATACCCATGCTGTTGCATGTGCCAATAATCTCTTTCACTCTGGCTTTGGTATCTTTGCCCAGTAATGCATCCTGCTTCATTTTAGAAATCTTAATGACCTGTTCGATAAGAACATCTGCAACTTTGTCCGTCAATGGGTTGCCCGAACCCTTTTCGATGCCTGCTTCCTTGAGAAGCAATGCGCTCGTTGGTGGTGTACCCACCTCAATCTCAAATTGTTTTGTAGAACTGTCAACAATGACTTCAATCGGGACTTGCATGCCTGCAAAATCCTTTGTTTTTTCGTTGATTTTTGCAATGACCTGACCAATATTAACGCCAAGCGGACCAAGTGCAGGGCCCAATGGTGGCGCAGCTGTCGCTTTACCCCCCTGAACCATTGCTTTGACTTTTTCCTTTGGCATTATCGTGTTGGCTAAAACTCCTGTTTATAAAGATTTAGGCTTCTTCGGTCGTTTCTTCAGATTCCCTGCGAATGACTTTCACTGCGTCCATGCGTACTGTAATTGGAATGGGTACTGCTGCCTGTAACAGTTCAACAACGACCTCTTCCTTTGTCTTGTCGACACGCATGACTTTTGCCTGTTCTCTTTTAAATGGACCTGATACTATTTCCACAATATCATTCTTGAGAATATTTCGCTCTATCTTGACCTGTTCGAGCATGTGATCAATTTCTTCATACTGAATTTCTTTTGGAAGAATGCCACGAGCATATGGAATGCGGGCAGTCATCTGCTCTGCATCGGTTCGTGTCGCCGCTTCAACGAAAACATAGCCGCGCATACCTTGAGCGCGAATGATAGCATAAACATTTCCGGGCAGCTTTTTCATCTTTGAGGTAACGAAGTCCATGACCTGCTCTTCTCTGTTTGCTGTCGTTCGTAGTCCAAAAATGTGTGCTTTTTCTTCCATTTTTATATCACAAGTTGCTGAATCATGCTTAAGATGAAGCCAAGCAGACCCAGAATAGCAATGCCTGCTGCGGAAACTTTTGCTGTTGTCAAAAATTCTTCTTTTGACGGGCGCTGAATGACTTTCATTACTCTTTTGCATTCATTAATGAAGCGTTTGAAACGTATCCAGTAAGATCGAAATTTTCCGGGTTCGCCTGTTGGTTCTTCTTGTGTCGATTGTTCCTGTGCGATGGGACTCTGCTGTACAACCTGCACTGGTTCAGGTGCCTGCGGTTCTCCAACTGGCTGCTGTTCGTTTTCCATAAGAAATAAGCTCGAAATGGGTGGATATTTATAAATGTTTAGTTTTGTTGCCTACACAAACTCAATGCCTAGTTCATTGCCAATATGCCGCTTCTTGTTTTGTACTGACGTATTGTCTTTTCCCAGAATTTGGTCTGACTTAACACCAGTAATAACCAGCATGACACGAATTGTTTTTTGTAAATCTTTGTAAATCTGTGCTCCACAGATAATCTTTGCATCTTCGTCAAGGTTTTGAGCAACGGTGTCAATCACTTTTCGTGCTTCGTCCAGCGTCATGTCTTCTCCACCTGCGACATTAATCAATGCTCCGGTTGCTCCTTTAATATCAACACTCAGCAACGGATTGTCCAATGCTTTCTGGACTGCTTCGACTGCTCTGTCCTGCGAATCGGCTTCGCCAACACCAATAATTGCAACGCCACCATTGACCATGATTGCGCGGATATCTGCAAAATCCAAATTGACAAGCCCAGCACGCGTCACCAGCTCTGCAATGCCTTTGACTGAATTGGTTAATATCTCATCCGCAACTTTAAACGCAGTGTGCAACGGTAAATCAGGACATAATTCAAGCAATTTTTCATTTGGAATAACAATGAGCGTATCAACAATCTGTTCAAGCTTTTCCAAGCCGATTTGAGCATTTTCCCAGCGCTTGTTGCCTTCCATCGTGAATGGTAATGTGACGACAGCAACTGTTAACGCGCCCATCTTTTTTGCCAATTGTGCAACCACCGGTGCGCTGCCCGTTCCTGTGCCACCGCCCAATCCACAGGTGATGAACACCATATCGGAGTTTTCAACGGCTCTCTTAATCTCGATTTCCTGCTCTTTCGCAGCATCTTCGCCCAACCGTGGATTTGAGCCTGCGCCCAAGCCGCGTGTCAACTCTCTGCCGATGAGAATTTTTTTATCTGCTGTTGTATAAAGTAAGTCCTGAGCATCAGTGTTGATGGCAATTGTTTCTGCTCCCTTAATGCCTACTTCAGAAATACGATTGATGGTGTTGTTACCGCCGCCGCCGCATCCAACGACCTTGATACGCGTTTGCTGCTGCGCGAGAAGTGCCTCGAGCTCTGCATCAATGTCAAGCTTTGAGCGTTTGAGCTGCTCTTTTATTGTAAAATCATGCGCAACACCATTTTTTGATGGCATCGCAATCTGGATTTGTGCTATAGAATTTTCAACCACGCTCTCACCTATGTCTGGGAAATGTTGGATTATTTAAACATTATGAGCTTGCTGTATCCTTGTCACTCTTTTTTGCTTTCTGTGTAAATTCAGCTGAAATGCCAACGACTGCACTCAGTTTTTCAGACATTGTTTTTGTCAGCTCTTTGGGCAATTTCTGGTCTGTCTCAATCGTTGCGCTGTTCTCGTTCACCTTAACTGTACACGGCAACGGTAATACATGTGCAAGATAACTCTCAATCTGCTGCTTTTTATCGGTTATTTTCTTTCGAAGCGTCACATCGTATGTAATTATTTTATTTGCGAGCGGATGATTGTGGTCAACGAGGACACGACCGCCACCTACTCTCATGACTGTTGCAATAATCCCATCGATATTGACACGCAAGCCAGGTTGCGGCATAACTTTTTGCTTCTGAAATGTGCTCATGGGAATGAGCTTGATGAGCTTGACATCTTTTTTTCCGAACGCTTGGTCAGGATTAAGTTTTATGCTAAATTTGCCTTCGGGCTTTTTGTCTATTAAAGCGTCGTCTAATCCTTTCACTACCTGAGATTCACCGATGCAGACAATAACGGGCTTAGGTTTTGAATTCTCTAATCTATGTTCTCTTGCGACGCTTTCTATGGTTGTGTCAAAGACCGTGCCGTCTTCGAGGCTTGCTGTATAATCCAGTTCAACAAAGTCGTGTTTTTTTAGAGACATTTTTTTGGTTGAGATGGGGTGATTTAAATTTGTTACGGATAATCTGAAAGCTTCGTACTTGTTCATGTGTCGTTGGAGCAGAAGGAAGGCGAAAATTATTTTTTTAACGTTTATTTTTTTTTCTTCCTTTCGTAGCGGCAGTGACTGGGAGTCCATCCATTACAGTTTGTGAAGTGATTGCTTGACGTTTGCACTTATCTTGACACTATCTTTATCCTTTTCAGTATCTCATCCGCAACCTGTTCAGGAGTCTTTTTTGTTGCATCAATCACGATATCATAATGTTTTTTGTTGTAGACGTTGATGTTATAATATTTTTTGTATCTCTTTTTGTCGCTGGCGATGCGCTCACGCACGCTTCTTTTGCATTCAGTGAAAGTTGGAATGTCGCCTTCATTTCTTGCAGCCGGGTCTTTTTTCAAGCTTTGCCAAACACGGCGTGCTCCCTCATCGAAATCAACGTCAATGTACACTTTAACAGAATGTGGAATGAACTTGAATGAAGTCCTGCCTTGAATGATGAAATTATCCTTTGTTTTGCCGAGCTTCTCCTGATATTTATCAACATCACTATCTGTGGATGAATCTTTTTCGCCCAACTTGTTATACTCCTGAAGTGTCATCCCTCGTTTTGCTGCAAGCTTTCTTCGTATTTCACCAATGTAATATTGAGGCCAATGGAGACGCTTTGCGAGAATGTTGGCAACGGTTGTTTTTCCCGAACCGGGCTTGCCGGAGATTGAAATTATCATGCATGGATGAAATTATTGGGATTTATGTAGTTTTCCACAACTGCAGAGCTTCTTCCTCAACAAAGTGGAGTTTTGGCGCAGGAATAACAATGCAATAGGGGGGATTGCCAAAATCTGTTTTTCTCATTTCTTCTTTGTTACATGCGACTATCCGAGCATCGTTGCATCCTATACGCGCACAGCCTACGATTGTTTCATTTTGTGCGATGTTTAATCGTTCTATTGCTTCTGCAATCGTGATAAATTTTTTCTTTTCTGTGTCTAAATCGAGAAGAACTAACGTATGAAGATTATTCTGTTTATTTGATTCAATGACTGTTATTGGCGTTGTGCTGTCTGCGAATGGCACGCTTGTCACTTTTCCGTATTTGTATAATTCTAAACCAATCTCTCCTACTGCAGTCAATACACTTGCATTGTGGATAATGTTTAATGGAATATTTTGTTTTTTACATTCGATGCTGTAATTGATGTGTGTTGTCGCAGAAAAAACATCACCGATGATGAGCAATGCAATTTCTTCTTTCTTTGCTTCGTCGAGAATTTGCTGCATGTTGTTTTCTGTCTGTTGCCTGTTTGCGAGAATAATTTTCTTTCCGTAGAACTTTTCCAGTTGCTCTTTTGATGCTTGCATCAATGAGGTGTAACTTTCTAAGTAAATTTTGCTGCATTTTTTAATTGTTTCAAGTCCTCTGACTGAAATGTCTTTTTCGTCCGATAAGCCGATGCCGATGAGGTGGAGGGTCATTTTTCCATCGCGAACGCTGCCCACGTTCCAACATATGACGTTGCGAGCACTCGTATCTTCTTAAATCCAACTTCTTCGCACAAACCAATGCTTGCGTCGATTGATAGCTTGCTGTCTTCTTCACGTTCTTTTTTCAAGTCTTTGAGAACAAAATTATAATCCGCTCCTCGTACAAATGCATGCAGATGGCGTAGTCCCACCAACAATTCCTGTGTTCTGCCACCATAGTCTATCAGGTCGCCCCACACAAATGTGCCGCCTTGACGGAGTGCGTCGTGTACTTTTTTAAGTGCAGTTGATTTGTCTTTTCCTTTTTTATCACACAATGAAATATTGTGTAAAACCAGATTGCATAAGGCTGCGTCATAACTTTCAGGTATAACTTCATCAGGCAATACGTCCTGAATCCCTTTTTCTACGATGCTGACGTCACCATCAGTGAGCCTGCGTAGTATTGCCGCGTAGGTTGGTTCAACTGCGGTGATATGCACTTGTGGCAGTGCTGATAAAATCATCTCGTCAATGTTACCTACTCCTGCGCCGACATCGAGAATTCTTCGCGGGCAAGAACGAACAATCTCGTTCACGACACTTTTGACTAATGTATCGTAGCCTGGAACGAAACGTCGTACTTCTGTTGCATATTTCTCTGCACCAAGTTCGCGGTAAAGATGGTTTCGGTCGTGATTCATAGAATGCACGCAGAACGTCGCTTTATAAATCTTTTTCAGAAATAACCACTAAAAAGTAATTATCTGTAATATCTTAAAAAATAAAAAAACCCTGTGGTCCTTGCGGACCGGCAGGGGCACATCTTGCCCGTTTTTGGGGGTGGTTCTCATTGGGAGAATTCCGGGCAAGACTTGAACATAAAAAAAGCTGCTTAGAGCAGCTCAATTCCAAGCTCTTTTGACATCTGTCGCGCATGTGCACTTGGCCTGCGTGGGTCAGCTTTGCCCAGTATCCATGGTGATGTTACACCGGTGATAATGGTCATCACTGTCAGCTTGCCTTTCATGCCGTCATCAATACGCGCGCCCCAGATTACATTCGCATCGTCATCAAGGCTTTCAGTCACAAGCTCGCCTATCTTGTTGACCTCGTCCAAGGTCATGTCCGGGCCGCCGGTGATGTGAAGCAATGCTCCTGTTGCGCCTTCGTATGAGATGTCGAGCAACGGATTGCTTAACGCTCCCTTTACAGCCTCTTCAACACGGTTGTTTGTGTCTGAGCTGCCAACGCCGATTGCTGCAACGCCGCCATTTGTCATGATTGCTTTGACATCAGCGTAGTCTAGGTTGACAAGACTTGGTATTGCAATTGTTTCGACAATTCCTTTAATCATCGTTGATACCAATTCGTTTGCTACAGCAAATGCCTGCTGGATTGGCAGGTTGCCTGCAATCTGAACCAGTCGGTTGTTATCAACAACAATCACTGTGTCGGATACTTGTCTTAACTGCTGCAAACCCCATTCTGCCTTGTCACAGCGTGCGCGTTCAATCTTAAACGGCATTGTTACTGTGCCAATGACAATTGCACCTGAATCGCGTGCGACTTGTGCAACGACTGGCGCAGCACCTGTTCCTGTACCGCCGCCCATACCTGCGCATACAAAGACCATGTCCGAGCCACGCAGTGTTTCCTTGAGCTGTTGCATACTTTCCTGAGCTGCTTCCGCTCCACGCTCGGGGTAACCGCCACATCCAAGACCGCGCGTTGTGTCTTTTCCAATCAAGAACTTCTTGTCAGACTCTGTTATATTCAAATGCTGCTGGTCGGTATTGCATGCAATAATTTCTGCACCTCTAATTCCCTTCCGGTATAACCATGATACCATATTATTGCCCGCGCCACCTGCTCCAATCACCTTAATATTTGCTTGACGCACTTCTTCCTCCTGATACAAGCGATTTTCGTCCGCTTTCAACGCGTTTTCAACGATAAATTCCATGCTCCCACCTCGGATATTTTAACCATCCCCCACATGC
>DATEAE010000108.1:0-6915 GCA_035288505.1 Candidatus Nanoarchaeia archaeon | reverse complement strand
AGGCAAAACAAAAAAGCCTGCGGAAAAAGGACAAGTAGACATCCATTTTGACAATGCAACTGGAATATTTCCCATCGATGCAGTTGAAGTAAAGGTTTCACGCATCATCAAAAGAAATGGACAGAGCATCTATAAAATCAACGACAAGACACATACCCGAAGTGAAGTTCTTGATTTGTTAAGCGCGGCGCGCATCGATCCGGACGGCTATAATATTATTCTTCAGGGAGACATCACGCGGTTTGTAGAGATGTCACCGCTGGAACGACGACAGATTATTGAGGAAATCAGCGGCATTTCAGTCTATGAAGAAAAGAAGCATAAAGCAGTGCTTGAGCTTGACAAAGTTGAAAAGCAGCTCAATGAGGCTGAAATCATTCTGAAAGAGCGGCAAACACATTTGAGAGAATTGAAAAAAGACCGCGATCAGGCGCTCAAATTTAAAGAATTGAAGGATAATATTGACTCGAATAAAGCGACGTTTGTTCACCTGCAGATTGAAAAACGAAGTGAAACAAAAACTTCTTTTGATAAAAAATGTAACGAGCTGAAAGAGGAGTTTGATACTGTTGAGAAAAAAATAGCAGAGCACAAAAAAGATGTTGAAGACAAGAAAAGAGAGATTGAAAAGATTGCGCGTGACATCGAACAAAAGGGCGAAGTTGAGCAAGTAAAATTAAACAAACAGGTTGAACAAATGCGCATCGATGTTGAAAAACAGAAAGCGCGCGTTGTCATGATTAAGGATGCACTCACAAAGGCAAAGCAACGTATGCATGCGTTGGACAAAGACATGCAGGACATCGAAAAGAACGCAGACGACCTGCGCAGGAAAAAAACTGAACTCGACGGAATGAAAGCAGACAAGGAAAAAGAGCTGCAGTCGATTGAAAAGAAAATTGATGAATTCAAGAAGAAAAACAAGATAGATACGCTTGGTGATATTGAACGAGAGATTGAAACAGTTGACAAGGCGATTGAGACGAAACAGGAAAAAACCCAGCAGATACGACAGCAGCAGCAGGAATTGTTGCGAGAGAAAGACAAAGTCGAATATCAGCTGAAAACTCTCGATGACCGCATGAAGAAAGTTTCTCAGATTGAAAAAGAAAATCAGCAGCAGTTAAGCGAACTCAAAAAGAAGAAAGAGGATTTTAAGCGTGTCACGTTACAGCTCAATACATGCTTGGATAAAGACAGCACATTATCTCGCGATGTTGGCAGTTATCGCAAAGAGCTGATGGCGCTCGAAGAAGAAAAAGCAAAATTAGCTGGCAGGCATCTCAGCGCACAAGAACGCGTTGGCGGAGACATCGCAGTCAAAAAAATCTTGGAATTGAGAAAGAAGAAAGCAGGCATTTATGGAACGATTGCTGAGCTTGGTAAAGTGTCGAAGCAGTACCAGCTTGCACTGGAGATTGCTGCAGGCAACAGGCTGACGAGCATCGTTGTTGAAACTGATTCGGTAGCTGCAAGTTGCATTTCCTATCTGCGCGAAAATAAATTTGGTGTTGCGACATTCATCCCATTGAACACAGTGAGAAGCTCGACCTCATCTGCAACGGACGCACTGCTCAAGAAAAAAGGCGTGCACAACAAATGCATTGAGCTGGTCCAATTTGACCGGAAATTTGAAAAGGCTTTTGCTCACGTTTTTGGAGATACCGTTGTTGTCGATAGTTTGGATGTTGCGCGTGACATCGGCATTGGAAAAGCGCGCATGGTCACGTTACAGGGCGACTTGGCAGACATGAGTGGAATCATGCGCGGCGGGTTTCACCATCGGAAAGCTGCATCATTTACTGAAAGTGATACAGAAGAAGAGCTTATGCAGGCCGAATCAAAGCTTGGCTCGTTGCGCATCACCATTGAAAAGATTACAAAAGAAAAAGATAGCAATGAACAATTAATTCTCAAATTGCGGCGTGAAAAGATGGAACTTGAAGGGGATGTTGCGCGCATGGAAAAAACGCTGCATCTTGCAGGCGATGACATTGATGCGACGACACAGGAAAAAAAGCAGTTGCAACAGGCTCTCGACGAGACAGACAATAAATTGAGAGAAATACAGACAATTGTGACGCAACATACCAAGGAACTCGCGCTCGACAAGACAAAGAAAGAGCAGCTGAAGTTGAAAGTTACTACTATGAGAAATCCACGACTTCTTGCTGAGCTCACTGCATTTGACGAAGCTCGACAGAATATGAAGGATGAGTTATTGAAAATGTCCAGCGATGCACATGCTCTCAATACACAAATTACAACGATGATGAAGCCCGAACAAGAACGTATTCTTCAGCTCATCAAAGGACATGAAAAAGAGGAAACAGCGTTTAGCAAAGAGTTAGGAGAGCTTGAATCGAAGATAAAAGTTGACCAGGAACAGCTCAAGGAAAAAGAGAAAGTACTGCGCGAATTCTTTAGTGCGTATAAAGATTTATTTCAGCAGCGCGACAAGATAGCGGAACATGTCAATACGTTAGAAAAGAAGATTGAAACAATGCGCGAGCTGAGCAGAAAAACCGAGATAGAAATGAATATGTTGACACTGAAACGAGCGGCAGTTGCTTCTGAGCTTTCCGGCTTTGAAGAACAGATGAAACAGTTAGGAAATGCGAAGATTCTGAAAAGTAAAAACGAAGATGAACTTAAGGTTGAGATTGCCAGATTTGAGAAGATGCTCACGTCGATGAGCGCAGTCAACATGAAAGCGCTTGAGATTTACGAACAGGTTGAGACCGAATACAACAAGCTCGTTGAGAAAAAAGAGACGTTGCTGAAAGAAAAAGACGATGTCGTTACATTGATGGAAGAAATTGAAGGAAAGAAAAAAGAACAGTTCATGAAAACGTTCGATGCAATCAATACACGGTTTTCGGATAAATTTTCAGCATTAAATACCAAAGGCAAAGGATTCTTGCATCTGGAAAATGTTGAAAAACCATTTGATGGCGGCATGGACATTCACATCAAAGTTGCAGGACAGCGCTTCATGGATATTCGCAGTTTGAGTGGTGGGGAGAAGACAATGACGGCGCTTGCATTTTATTTTGCAGTGCAGGAATATGAGCCGCACAGCTTCTATGTGATGGATGAAGTCGATGCTGCGCTTGACAAGCACAATAGCGAGAGATTAGCGCAATTAATTAGACAATACTGCAAGAACGCACAGTACATTGTGATATCGCACAACGATGCGCTGATTTCTGAGTCGGATCAATTATATGGTGTCAGCATGAACGAGGATGGCGCGAGCAAAGTTGTGAGTTTGAAGGTTTAGATTTCTTATTTTTTTTGTTACGAGAGGAAGAAAAAAACGTACGTTCGATATTTTTTTTGCTTTCTTTCTGCTTCAACGACAATGAAAATGTGGGAAAATTTATAAATGTCCTTCTTCAGATGAGGTTTATGACTGGAAAGAAGAGAGATACGCACGATGCGCTTGATTTGTACAGTGTTAGCCATCAAGTTGGTACGATAATTGCCATGCTTGCAAGAGAAGATTATGCAACGAAAATTACTCTTGCGGGGCGTCCTCTGAGTGATGGTATTGTTTATGTTTTTACTGATAGAGAAATGGGAATTTTGAATGTTTCAACAAACGGTGCAACATCTGGTAATTTTTTTGCTGATCCTATAACAGGAGACCCGAGAACAGCTGTCGATTCGGCTTTGGAACGCGAAACAACCATTGGTTTTGCTTCACTCTCACCCGATATAAACACACATTTACAATCTACTGGAACATTTACGCCGCCACTCGGTGAAAATATGTCACCAGTTGCATCGTACAAACGCGGCGAACGTAATTATTTTGTGTTTTGACTTTTCTCCTTGTTAAACGTATCTACAATTATAATGATTTTAAAATTTCAGGAAAATTTATATAGTTGCATTTGTATACAATTGTAATATGTTTGTGTCTAATACGTCCACTTTGATTTTGCTTGGAAAAGTGACAGTGCTTCAATCTTTTGTGGATAGCGTAGATTTAATTATAATACCTGAAGAAGTGCGCGAAGAATATCTAAAAAAGCAAACGTTTGAAGTGCTGCTTATTGAAAAAGAAATAGAGCGCGGAAAGATTGTCGTGCAAAAAAGTGATGCACAAAAAGCAAAATCAGTGAAGCTTGAGTTCAATCTTGATCAAGGAGAAGCAGCGGCATATTCACTCTTTGACGGTAGAAAGCATGGGGCGATTCTTACTGATGATAGAGAGCTCATAAAGTTATGTAGGATTGAACGCATTCCGTTTGTCTGTGCACTTGCGATTATTGTCAGGCTGTATGAGAAAAAAATAGTAGATAGAAGATTTGCGCTCGAGAAAATAGATAAATTGGTTGAAATTGGCAGGTACTCAAAAGAGATTGTTCATTATTTCAAGAAGGAGGTAAATTAACATGGAAACACTCTCATTACGAATGGATATTGAAAATTTAGATTGTTTTTCAAAAGTTCTCAAAGAAAAACGCTCTGCAGTACTTCGTGAACTTGTTAAGGAAGGCAGAAAACATAAGGCGGTGGAGCTTTACAAAACAAGAAAAGTAAGTTTGGGTTTGGGGGCACGTCTTGCAGGTGTTACCTTAAGTGAGTTTATTGACATTCTCCGAGAACATAATGCAGTACTGAATTTAGAAAGAGAAGACGTTAAACAGGCATTAAAGAATGCGCGGAAAATGATATGAATGTTGGTTTGACCGTCATTTAATTGAACATGCAATGGAGGACCTAAAATGAGTGAAGCAAAATTCCTTGGGGTACGCCTTGAAAGAGATTTTTTTAAAATGGTAGAAGAAACTGCAGATGATGAACATACTGATAGGACGACAGCACTAAAACAGTTGATAGAACTTGGTCGTAAAGAATTTTTGTTGAGAAAATATCTTGAGTTGTATAGAACAGGTCGATGCTCTATTGATAAAGCTGCCAAAGCTGTAGGAATAACACTCCCTGAAATGATGAAAAAAGCAGCGGACGAGGGCATAACATCAAGTGAAACTCTTGAAGAATATAGAGAAGGATTGAAAAGATTAGCTTTAGGCTGATGCGTGACACTTTCTTTTTTTACTTATCTAAACTTTGAAAAATCGTCTCATGGAATCCTCCGCAACTGCCGCGGCAATGGTTTGAGCGGTTCTTTTTTTATTTCATGAGTTTCTTCTTTTTTTTCATGTTCAAACAAATCAGGATGAACGCTCTCCGCCTGTTCTTTTATCTGGAACTGGGCGATATCGCTGTCATCATCGGTAACACTTTTTGGCTGCCAATCCAATTTTAAGCCGTCACTTTCATTTCGCGGAAGGATATGCATGCAAAAATGAGGAATAGTCTGCCCTGCAACGGCGCCGTTTTCGATGATGATATTTGTGCCGTGCACGCCAAGACTTTCAAAAATCGCAGAACTCACTTTGTTTGCGATGACGAACGCATGACCAATCACGAAATCAGGCACCTGCTCAATGATGGAATGGTGTTCTTTTGTGAACAGCAGGACATGACCGGGAGCCGCTGGTTTTAAATGCATCAGAGCGACAACTTTGTCATCTGCATAAATGGTTTCACTATCAAACTCTCCCTGCACGATGGAACAAAATTCACAGTTGGTCATGTCAAAAACCACCCGAATGAGCGATTAGATAAAACAATGTGTGGTTTTTGAGCACAGTCAGAATTCCGCCCAATATGATCAATCCCAGAATGGCGGAATTCTGATGTTTGAAGAGACCTGCGATGTCATCCAAAGACACCGCCTCACCTTTTTTGATTTCTGGTTGCTTTTTCACTTTTTTTTCTAACTTCGGGGCTTTTTTTTCTTGTTTTTTTTCTGGCTTTTGTTCTATTCTATCAACGTGTGTCTGTTTTAGAGGTTCTAACTTTGTCTCATGTTTTTTTTCGACAACCACTTCTTTTTTGATGCCCAGAGATTCATTCAGTTTATTCTGGATGCTCTCGCGTACTTTTGAGATTTCAGCATCGCCAACTTGCTTTTGAGGAATGACAAGCAAACCATCCTTGCTGTTTCGAGGGATGATATGCAACATGAAATGCTGCGCGCGCTGGCCTGCGGCAGTTCCGTTTGCGATGAATATGGAAGTACCTTGAACTTTCAAACCTTTGAGGACTGCATGAGAAAGACGCTTAGCGATAATGCCCAGATGGTTGATTTCTTCTTCAGGAATTTGTGGCAAAATAGAATAATGCTCTTTTGGAATGACAAGCACATGACCTTTGCTTGCAGGGTTTATATCCAGCACTGCAATGACTTTTTCGTCTTCATAGACTTTTCGTGACCGGACTTTTGCCGTTGCTATCTGACAGAAAATGCACTGTTTCTTTTGGAATTCGCGCAGTTCTTCGGGGGACATGCGTTCGAGCTTTTCCATCAAGGCTTTTTTATTCGATTCTGACATCTCTGTCATGGAACAGCTTATTTGAAGTTTTTATTTAAAGTTATTGTCCGTCAATTTTATAAGCAGAAAAGGTTTATTAGTATGTATGCAGAAATCAACCGAGACAATTTTGAGGATTTATCTCTGCTGCTTTGTTCTTGCAGCCTTTCTGCTCATTCCTACTTCGAACGTATGGAATTCAATCACGGGTTTGGCAGTATCAAATCTTCCGGCTTCGTCTTTCGAGATTTTAATGATTGGTGTGCTTGGCGTCGTTGCGGTCGCATGGGGATATGCGCGAATACATAAGCGATGAAGGGTTTACATAAAAAAATCGCAGCCTTTTGCGATGATTTTTTTTCTTTTTATTGAATTGAAAACGTTTAATTGCTTGTCATTGAGTTCCTGATTATATTTAGCTTCAAGCACAAACTCTTTTGTCACAAAATCTATTTCGACTGAATTTTCAAGATAATATTCAGGCTTCTTATTCTTGATTTTTAGGAAAACAAGATTTTCATAA
>DATEAE010000107.1:0-12445 GCA_035288505.1 Candidatus Nanoarchaeia archaeon | reverse complement strand
TTCTTCTTAGGTCTGCCGCGTTTTCGCTTCGCTGGCTTCGGCTTTTCTTCAACAGTTTCAACCTTGACTTCTGGCTCATTTACTTTTGGTTCGACAGCAGGAACATGCTGAACTTCGTCCTTCGCGAACGAAACTCCTAGTCCGATAAGTGCAGGTATCAGCGGAATCAAAAAGAGCTGCCATTTCAACAACGACAATGCAAGAATATTCACCAATCCGATTGCGTAGACCGCACGAACTTGTGCATCATTTCCTCTGGTGTATTGTACCATGCCAAGAAAAGCAAGTGCAATGAGTCCAAGCAGAATAAAAATTTCAACATAGAGCAGTTTCCCTTTGACTGCAAAAACCGCCTGAACTGTACCTAGAAGAAATATTAGAAGAAGAATAGCATGAATTACAAACCCTCCGTTGCGCTTCATGAATTTCAATGACATCCATTTCTATTTAAACATTTGCACTAAAATTTTGTCACTAAAAGATTAGAACTCATCAACATTTTCCAGCTTTTTCAGATGTCCATGTTTGCGTAAGAAATCAACCTGATTGTTCTTGTATTTATAGACAATATCACCTTTTTCTTCGCCGCTTAACTCCCACGGTTCAACAAGAACGATGTTATTTTCACGCACCCATAAGGTTCTTTTCAGTCGCCCAGGAATTCTGCATGTGCGTGTCTTTCCATCCAAGCACAAGACTTTCATCCTGCTGCCACCGAAGCGCTGCTGAACAATCCCAAAAACTTCCCGATCATGGGGCAACCGTACACGTGTAACTTCTCCTTCTTCTTCTTCTCGGCGTTTATATATACCCATTGTCCCACTAAAAAAATGTTCATTTATAAATGTATGTTTCAGTTAAATCGAGTGAATTATACGAACTCGTTTCTGGCAGTGGTCATTGTTGGAGCAGAAGGAAGGCAAAAAAAAGTTACGTAAACGTTTTATTTTTTTTCCTTTTGTAACGGCAAGCAACAAGCAACACAAAGCTTTTTATACTCGAGTTCTGAAACTCACTTCATGAAATATACTGGGTACTCCGCTCGAGCACGAATGTTCGAACCTGACGGAACACGTCAGGATACAGACAAAGTAATAACTCCCACAGTACATAGGAATGACGTCCCTATATTCGGCGGAACATGTTCCTACAATATTCCTCTCAGAAAAATCGCACCGGTTCCCCCCGAAGAACAAAAGCAAGTGACCAAACCAGTCGCCAATGTTCCTGAAACTGTTGATGATAAAGTAGGGTTCTGGACACCAACGAGTCAGTTCGAATAATTTTTTTTCAGACTTTTCACAAGCTTTAAAAGGTACGTAATGTTTCACTTCATAATGAAAGAGCCAACAAAAAAAGAATCCTCATCATACTGGTGGTTATTCCTTGTCATTCCCGCATCCTTATTCGTCCTCGGCATCCTTGTGCTTCCTTTTATCTTCTTCTTTTCCTCAGACGTCGAAACCGGAAACGTCGCAGTCATCAAGCTAAGAGGCGTCATCATGGAAGACGGCAACGGCTTTTCCGGTGATATTGTTTCTGCGGCAGAGATGGTTGATTTCATAAAAGATGCCGAAGAAGACAGTTTTATCAAAGCAATTGTCATCGACATCAACAGTCCCGGTGGCAGTGCCGTTGCGTCGGATGAAATAGCAGAAGCAGTGAAGCAATCGAGCAAGCCGACTGTTGCATTCATCCATGAAATCGGCACGAGCGGCGCATATTGGATTGCATCTGCTACTGATACAATAATCGCGCATGAAATGTCCATTACCGGCAGCATCGGCGTCTTGTCAAGTTATCTCGAGTTATCAGGATTAATGGAAAAATACGGCGTTTCATATGAAAGGCTCGTCGCAGGCAAATACAAAGATATGGGAACGCCATTCAAAGAGCTTACACAAGAAGAGCGCAAGTTGTTGCAGCAAAAACTAGATAAGATTCACGACGTGTTCATCACTGAAGTAGCAGGCAACCGCGACCTGACAAAAGCGCAGGTGAAAGCGATCGCAACCGGCGAATTCTTTTTGGGCGATGAAGCGCAAAAGTATGGGTTAATTGATATTATGGGCGGCCAGACAGAACTTGAACAACATTTGAACTCGCTCGGTATTGCAAACATTGAATACGTGCAATATGTTCAGGAAGCAACAATATTCGATGTGCTACAACAGCTCGGAAGCTCATTCTTCTTTTCCGTTGGGCAGGGTATCGGCACAGAAATAAAAGAACAGCCGTTGATTGTGACGTAATCAGCGTGAAGTTTAAAAAAAACGGAAGAATATCAGATTACATTTTCTTATCAAAAATAACTCTTCTTGAACTTTTTCAATCCCACCAACCCAACCAGTCCCATCATAATCATTCCAACACTTCCCAACGCAGCCGGCACAACAGCTTTCTCCGCAGCAAACACGCTGACCTGTACTGGAATTTCTTTTCTGACTAAATTTCCATCAGGCAAGACTCCTTCAACAATGACATTGCCTGTAACGACATCTGCCGCTCGTGCCGTCTCAACCGCTCTCGCAGTCAACCTTGTCAATTGCTCATTGACGACATTGCCCGTCATCAACGCCGGAATCTTGTCCCACGTTCGTCCGTTGCGCTCAAATAAAATCTCAAGTGACTCGTCAGGAGCTAATGCACTGCCTGACGTCGCCACAACCTGCTCCTCTAATCCACTGTCAAGACGAACTTCCAATTCTGTCAATGCACACGTTCCTTTGTACTGCAGCGTTCCGCGAGCATTGTTTTGTGCGACAAGGGAAACTGATGAAAGTTCCCCAAACTCTGCAACACATGGTTTTGTTTCATGAACAGCAACACCGCCTACTGCAGCTACGCTTGGAGCAGGTATAACTTCAGGTGTGACAACATTCGTTGAAGATTCAACAGTTCTCCGTCCAGAGCTGCTTCCTCCACTACCGCCGCCACCTCCTCCACCAGCGCCAGAACTTCCGCTTGAACCACCACCAGACGACGTGCTTACCGTAAAAGTCACCGTTGTACCATTCCTGTTTCCTGATGTGTCATTCACAAAAAAAATAATGGTGTTGCTTCCTTCAGCTGCAGTGAGCGTGGCATTTGCACACGACGCAGGCGTCACATTCGCATTCGAATTCAATTGGTACATGCAGGTGTCCACTGCAACATTGTCATTTGCAACGTAACTGAGTGTAACGCTCGTTGACGTCAAGCTTGCTCCCAAAGTAGGTGAGCTTACCATTATCGTCGGAAACTCAACGTCGCTTCCCGCGCTTGCACCGGAAAAAGACACAAGATACATAGTTGAATTGTCATCGCCCAATGCATAACATGGTCTGTTTACAAAGCCAGTTGCGCATTCTGTCGTTATTCGAGTCACCGTGGGCGAAGCAGTTGTTCCGTTGATATAATAGAACAGCCTGTATTTTTTATCAAAAACAACGCGAGGCGTATAATTGCTAACAAAATTATTCAATTCAATCCACACCGACTGGTTCAGAACGCCACCGTGTGCCGCTATGTTTGTTTCTATCCCAGTCACTGTAACATTTTGCGTGACATTGACAAGACCAGCTGTATTTGCCTCGCTCCATCTGAAATCTGCAACATGGATGAGCACGCCGCTTCGATTGAATTCAAGTGTATAATTCTGCAGCAGGCTGACGTTCGCAGCATCAGCTACACTCCAGCCGCGCAACAATCTTAACGCACTGACGGCAGCGTTTGTTGCATTCATGCTCTGGAAAAACGAGCTGTGATTTTTTACCGTGTGTACAGTCACATATTTCCATATCGATACGCTCGGATTGCTACTCGTATCATTTGCATAAACGCGAAACGAATAATTACCATCGCTGACTTCTTTCGTAACATAATAGCTTGTTCCTAATCCCGACATTGATTCATTTGCGCCGCCAAATTCCAATACTGCAGTTCCATTCTCACTCAATGTAATATTAATCCGCACGATATTCGTCGTGTTATACGTCTCATTGTTTGGCGTTGGCGCAACAAAAGTAATGTCAGGCCCAAACGCATCAACTGAAAACATAACCTTTGTCTTGTTCAGCTGGTTCAGCGTGTCATTTGCAAAAAGAGAAAGTACATGCTGTCCTGCCGTTGTCGTAAACGTTACATTTCCTGTGACAGTACTATTCGTTCCATCATCAAGATTGTACCAGACGCTACTCAAATCTTCATCTGTGGCTGTAAAATTAAGCGTTAGTGATGTGTTACCGTATGTTGCATTTTGCGGCTGTACAATCACAAGCTGTGGTGGCAGGTTCACGTTAAAGAAAACGGTCGTTGCATTTACATTACCTGCAGTGTCATTGATATATAACGTCACATTTTGCAATCCGCGTATTGTAACAAACGTTGTATTCGCACAATTCAACACCGTAGTATTTTGTCCAGTGCTGTTCGTCAGGATACATGTACTCGAACCACTGCTGTCAACGAAAGTAAAATTTAGATTTACTGTAAGCGATGTATGATTTGAACCATTTGAAGGTGATAGAACAGATACATTTGGAACAATCGTATCAATCCGGACAGTTCGGACATCAGTCATATTCAGTTTTATACTATCATTTGCATAGACACGATAATTGTACAGCCCATCAGCAAGAACAACTGAATAAAAATAATTTGTATCATTGAGTTTGCTCATCGAATAGTTTACATTATCAAACTCAAGCACCGGAATGGCGAGCTGCTTATCCGAAGTGATATTAACAATGATGGTTGTCTGTCGTGTCGCATTGGCTTTGTCCGGCGTTGGCGAAACAAAAGTGATACGCGGCGATGCGTTGAGATAAATCAATGCAGCATACGCATCAATTCGTACATAAACATTATTCGCTCCGCTGCGCGTGTCTGTAATGAGTACACCCGTAGATTTCAGTGAATGTTCGGCTTCATTATTTACTAATGATTTTCCAGCAAGCAACTGATAATAATGGCGTACTAAAGCATACGCGCCTGCAACATGAGGTGTTGACATTGATGTTCCTGAGCTTGTTACAGTTCCACCGCCGTCATTCGCAGAGACGATACTGCTTCCCGGTGCAACAACATCCAGAATCGCACCGGCATTCGTTGCGCTCGCTATCACATCTTGTTTGGACGTCCAGCCGACCGAAGTAACATTGTGCACGCAGGCGGGAGCGCTGATAGATGTGGTACTTCCTGCATTGCCTGCTGCAACAACAACAGATATATTTTTCGCGGCAGCAGCATCAATTGCAGGCGTATAACTTGACTCATCAGAATCGCAATCGCTGCTATACGTTGTCGAGCCACCCAAACTCATAGACACAACAGTAATGTTAAATTTCGTTGCGTTATAGGTGCACCATTCAATTGCAGCAACAACGTCTGATACAAAGCCACCTCCTCCTGAGTTCAGCACTTTCATCGCAATAATCTGTGCAGCAGGCGCAACACCAACAACGGTTCCGTTCCCTGCTGCGATGCCCGCAACATGGGTCCCATGTCCGTGGTCATCAATGGGGTTATCGTCGTCATTAACAAAATCATAGCCGCTGAGAACTTTGCTGCAGCCTGCGGTGTTGATGTTCGCAGAATTTGTACAGCCTCCAATACTTTCATGCGTATAATCGACGCCGGTATCAATAATACAGATTGCTTGGTTCATTCCCGTAATATTCATATTGTTCAGTTGTGTATTCCATACATCATTTGCGTTTATCAGCGGCACACTATCAGATAAAAAGAGCTCGACCGGCTCATCGATTTCTATAGACTCAACTGCAGGATCATTTTGCAGCTTTTCCAACCCAGCTTCTGTAATTTCAGCCGCAAATCCTTGCCGGAGCATGCGTTTTTGTTCCAATTCGTCCGGCGTAAATGTTTTGCGTCCAATACGAAGCTCTTCGCGTAAAGCTCTTCTTCCTGCTTTGTCCAAAACACCGGCACGGACATGCTCAACTCTCGTATCCTTTTTGAGTTTTACAATGACACGAACTTCGAGATTATCATCCAACGCTTCTGCAACTTCTTCATCAACCTCAGCAGCAGACATTGAATCGACCACCAGACCAGTAGGATTCGTAATGAATGGATCAACGGAAAAAGATAGTATGAGCAGAGCTACAAGAACGTAAAATAACCACCTTTTTTGCATAGAACAGGAAAAGAATAAGCATTATTAAATGTAACGCTCATGTTGGAGAAAGTGTTGAAAATACGTTATTTGTTCAGAATACCTGTCGCTTGCAACGATTGGGTGAAACCATCTCGCTGTGATAATTGATGGGTTTCTGAACTTTAAAAATACCCTGCCTCTTTGGGCGATTGGGAATTTTTATTTTGGCTCAAATCCTCGGACGTTACGAAAGGAAGAAAAAAATATTTTTTAGAATTTTTCGCCTTCCTTCTTCCTCCAAACACAACCAAAACTTCATCAATTCTTCCTCATAATCAAACAAACATGATGATGAACATTCGGAACATAGCTGTACCCTAACCCATACGGAAAAAGAGTTTTGTTGTCCTGCAGCCAGATTCGTTCTCCAACAAACAGATAATCTTTGCTCAGCGCACGTGCAACGTCATACGCAAGCGGCCTGTACATCTTTCCATCACGATAATTTTGTAATATAATAACAAGATACCCTCCGTCCTTGAGGTTGTTCTTCAGCTGTTGAAAAATAAAAGCTACTTTCTGAACAAACAGTTCATAATCCTTTATATTGCCCAAATCATCTTCACTCCCACTGTATGCAGTATCAAGCCCAGCATGTTGCCGCTTTTTCTGCGCCAACCCTTTTTTATTGAGCATCGGTCCATACGGTGGTGACGTAATGACAAAATCAATCTGCTCGTTTATAAGCGAGCCATCCAAAGCATTTCCTACAATCACTTTTTGTTTTGTTCTTTTCCGCGCGATTGTTGCATACTTTTCCAGAAGTTCGATTCCAATGCCTTTTCGTTCTGTTTCATCGCACGCAACTAATGTGCTGCCCGTTCCTGCGAAAGGATCGAGAACAGTCTCTCCTTTTTTCGTGAAGAACAAAATAAACTCTTTGACAAGACCTTCAGGAAATTTTGCCGGATGCAATTTCTCAGCTTCTTTTCTCGGCGGGGGACTATGAACAAACCATGATTTTGTAAACTTCAGCCAATCCTTCGAAGAAAGTTCATTAAATTTATTCTGACGCATGAAGAAAAATAAAAAAGACGACTTATCGTCGCCTTCGTGCTGCACTTGAACGTCGTCGTCCGCGTGCCATCTTTGCTCTGCTCACATCACCTTGCTTGTCAACAAAGTAAAGGTATCCTTTTTCTTTACGAACGCCTGCTTTCGCAACACGTTCAACTTTGCCTCGGACAGAACGTCGTCCTGCTCTGCTCATACGAGCTCGCGCAACGTCGCCACTTCTATCGACATAATAGAGCCAGCCTTCTTCCCGGCGTACACCCACTCTTTGTACTTTTTCTGCCATTAAAAACCCCTCCTTTTTTGGGAGCAGTACACTCCGCAAAATTATACTCGACAAAACGTTCAAACCTATATAAACTTTTCTCTTACCGTCGGAATTACGAACATTGTTCGTCGATAACATCCGCAGTTAACGTAAATGCAAGTGATGTAACGCTTGGATGTGTCAAGACTTTGCTTGGAACATCTTCGACGAGAGTGATATATTCCTCGCTGACAATTTTACCATATTGTCGCCTTATAATATGTATCGGAACTTTTGCCTGTCCTGTGCAATGATTTGGTGCAGTAACAATTCTCCACTCAAGAGCGCCTGCTGCGGTGTAACTTCCTTTGCCTGGAACAAAATCATACGTTTCATCATCGCTTGTTTTTACGACGATACGTTTTATTTTACAAACCGCAGTGCACACTTGTGGCTGATACATTGTTTCAATTTTTCCGCACATACCATCAATGCACACCTGTTCTCCGCAGTCAGCATTTTTCGTGCAAGAGCTCAGTGTTACCTGCTGTGGTGTTTCTTCAAATACTCCGCAAACGCTGTCAACACATACCTGACCTATAGGACAATCTACGTTGGTTGTGCATTCATCACCTTGCTCAGGATTTTCTTGCTGCGGCGATGCGCTTTGAAACTGAATTGCTTCTCCCTGCAAGTCTTTATTGCATGCTGCTAAAAAAAGAATAGCGATGATAAAAAGTATTAACCTCATGAACGTATGCAATCAAATTGTATTAATAAATCTTGCCCTGTGATTTTTATGAACCGCCAGTTCCAGACGTTACCTCGGGAAGAAAAAAAATTAAACGCACGTATTTTTTCGCCTTCCTTCTGCTTCAACGACGACAACTAAGAACGTTTGCACATCACACAACTTTCACACCAAATCCTTTCATCACCGTATCACGCAAATCCCAAAGGTTAATTATCGCATGTTGAGTGTCTTCTACAATGCGCGGGCACGCAGTATTCACCCAACAATCGATGAATGGGAAGTTTTCAAGCTGTCCCATGTTCAGCGTTTCGTCCACAAATATAAACGCAGCTTTTCCTTCAGCTTCAAGCCGTTTCTTCAGTTCAAGTGCACCAATCATATTATTCTGTCCTGGTTTTGTTGTTACCAGTACACCCACATTATCAGCAGCATAAAAACGTGCGATGCTTGCTTTTCTTCTGTCTAAGACTTTCTTCAAATCTTTTTGTGTCAAAACAATATGCTCGCCATTAAACGGATTGTAATAATGGACGGGCTGTTCATTGTCATAGAGCAATGCAGTCGGATGAAACAAGCCGTCGCCAACATACAGATATGCTTGATTTTTTTTTCCACTTTGAAAAATGTCACATCCTAATATTTGTCCCGCATTGACGTCATGCACGCCCCGAAAAAGCTCGACTTTTCTTCCTGAATCCTCAACCTGTTTCTTGATCGCAGGCATCTGCTGTGCAAACTGTGTCGTTCCCATAAGCACCAAATATGATGGCAACGTATCAATGACCTGCTGCGGAATTTTAATTTCGCCTTCGTAATGCGTAACCACATGAAACAGTTTCATGACGATAAAATAAGCGTGGCGTTTAAATGTGTTGCTGTGGAAAGTTTCGAAAGCTAAATATCAGTTACTCTATAATTCACAAGTTATCAGTTTTAGAGTAAGCTAAAATTAGCACATCTGTAATTTGAGAAAAATGAGTAATAACAATAAAAATATTCGAAAGAGCTAAAAGAACAGTTGTCAAGTACAAAAATATCTTTCCTTATCCTATATAAAGTTACCTGTTGTATCGGTTACTTTCACGCAATAATAACCGATGTAACATATAACTTTTTAAACGAAATAATTTACACACACTTCCCATCCTGGCAATTACAGTAAATAACCTGCGTGCTAACGTCACCTGTTGATGCGCAGACCATTTCCACAAGAGCATCTCCATTGCCACCCGATGCTATTGGTAGGGTTACCCCACTTTCATAAGCTGAACGAGTCGTGCAGTAATCCTGTTGAATACCACTAATACCATCAACCTCTGATTTCGTATACACGTTAATTCCGTTATCGTAATCAAGGCATGAGTTAGATGGACACTTACAATTCACTGTACATGCACCATTCGAGCACGCACTACCCGAAGGATCGCACTGCTCGTTCGCCTGCACTATCCCATCGCCACAGCCCGTAGAGGAGAAAGATGGGAAAAAAGTGCACGAGAATAAGCCGTCGCAGCATGCGCCCGCTTTACAACCATTGGCACAACTTACGACAGAAGAAATAATACCGGAAGGTGATATCCCGCCAATCCCACAAGAAAATTCCCTGACACTGTTGAGCAAAGGCGAACTTCCCGAAGGAAACGTACCGCCACTAGGATTCCATACACAATAATCACTGAACCAAACACCAGTGTTTGCACGCGTCGTGCCCCGAGTTACACTTTGTGTTGAAATCGGTGTAAAAACCGAGCCATCTGTGTTAGTACATGTGCCAGAGGGTGTTCCAACTGTAAAGTCCACACACTGACCATCTCTACAAGAGCAGGCAAACACGATTGACCTCTGCTGACCATTGATACATACTTGTTCATACAGAAGGTTTCCGTATGATAACTCAGTTTGCTGATTCAGATTGAAATAATTGAAATCAGAACAGAAATCAGACTTCTGAAAAACGCCATTCGTTGTAGATGTTTTGAAATAAGGAGCCACACCATTGTCTCCGTCAATGCAACTTAACAGAGAGCCGCCACCGATTGGAACACACACGCCATTATCACATCGTTGAGAGAACGCGCAATCCATATCAGTGACACACTGCGGTTCGTCCTGGCACGAACTAGAACAACCATCATTGGGTGCAGTATTTCCATCATCGCACTGTTCGCCCGCTTCTATTATCCCATTACCGCACGTCACAATTGTACACGCTGCACACGGTCCCCCACAGTCAACGCCCATTTCATGGTTATTTCTAATCCCATCGGTGCATGTTTCTGTGACACACATTACTGAGCAACCATCATTGCTGAGCGTATTTCTGTCATCGCATTGTTCAACGCCAGATTGCACAAAACCATCGCCGCATACTGCAATCCTGCAGAAAGCACAGGAATCTGTGTTGACTGTATTTGAGTCGTCACATTGTTCAACACCAGTCCGAAGTATTCCGTCGCCACACACCGCGAGATTGCATGTGTTCAAACATGCGTCATCATTCGCTTGATTTCCGTCGTCACACACTTCCCGACCAGACAACAGCACTCCATCACCGCAGAACGCATTCACGCAGCCGTTCCTACATACGTCATTGTCATTGCTATTTCCGTCATCGCACATCTCCTGCCCTGTCCAGACAATAGCATCCCCACATCTCGCGCGTTCACAATTATTTCTGCACGCGTCATTATTATCCTGATTTCCGTCATCACACTGTTCCAATCCTTCCGTAATAGTATTGCCGCAGACTGCTGCGCGGGCGATATCTGCTAAAATTTCCGTCTGACTTAAAATGCGCTGCTCTATTCTCAGTTCATCGATGCTGCCAACAAAACCGTAGATACCTGACGTATACCCACCTACACGCCAGGGCTGCGTTTGGCTCAATACCTGCCTATTTACTGGAGAATGCACTTTCTCAACTCCATTATAATATATTTTGGCGTTGCCAGAAACAAGGTCGACAACAGCTGCGACGTGACTCCAATCATCAAATGTAATGAGATTTGCTGCTGAAAAAGCAACTTGCGATTGTGTACCATCGTTTGTTGAAACAGTGATGGCACCTGCACCACCCTCAAAGAGTGTCCCAAACGGACCATTAATGGATATATCAATACCTTCGGAGATGAGAGTTCTTCGATTTGTCAGCAATACTCCTTTTGACGTAGCAAGATTGCTGCTCGGTTTGACCCAGAAAAGAATAGTAACCTGCGGCGGCGCGAATTGTGCTAACGTTGGAATTTCAACATATTGCAGACCGTCAAGCTGAATGCCTTTGCCAAATTTTCCCTGAGCATTCACTGGGCACGCAGTACAAGTTCCGTGATTTGCCGCGCCCGATGAATCTACCGGTGGCACTTGTTCAAAGCCCATATCAAGAATTTTCAACCCGCAGAAGCCGTGATGGCAAGGTACAAGAACATTGCCTTGTGCTGTTGAAGTACATGACTGAACAGATGCGGTTGGAGGACAATAGAGAAAGCCTGCGCGCGATACACATCCTTGAGAAGATGTAAGTGAAAATCTCTGAGGTGTACAAGAACTGCCCGCTGACGCCGCAGATTCAGGCGGTCCCAAAAAAGCTACATACACAAAGGAAAAAAGGATGAGTACAAAAATAGTCGTAACACCTGAAAAAAGAATTTTTTTTGACGGTATCATATTCCCCTTTTTAGGATACACAAGAATGCGAAATTACTTATAAATGCATCGCGACGTTTTGACTAAGCACGTTTTGAATTTTAAGCACCGAAGACTTGACAATGTACGGCGCATGAACGGTTTTCCGGACATCAGAAGAAAACAACATTACTGACATTGCATCCCACCACAGTTTTCTGAGCCACATTCATCGTTTAAATTGCATTGAGTACCATCACCTTTTCGTGACCTGCAAACACCGCCTGCATCACAATAATTTGAAGCGCACTGTATGTTTGAAGTACAACCGACAGTATTATCATTTATTTTTGATTTGCAAGAACCGCCATTACAGTTTCCTGACGAACAGACAGCATTTCTGTCACATAATTGTCCATCGCTTTTTTGTGCAGTACAAACACTGCCAATGCAGTACTTTGATGCACACTGTGTGTCTGCCGTGCATGATTGACCATTTGATTTTTGTGGAGTACAAATTTTGGTAGTAGTGCCTTCACAGTTGCCTGACGCACAAGCAGCATTTCTTGTGCAAGCAATTCCATCTGATTTCTTTGCAACACATTTTGTATTTTCACAGAAACCAGACGCACAGTCCATATCCTCAAAACAC
>DATEAE010000106.1:0-3001 GCA_035288505.1 Candidatus Nanoarchaeia archaeon | reverse complement strand
TTATCGTAAAAATATTATTCTCCTCCATGGCAGCGACGGATTTTCTGCGGAAAATCCTACTCCGCTTTCCTGCGGGAAAGCTCCGTCGCGCCACGGAGAATAATATTTTTACTCTTATTCGACTAACGACTTATTACTTACTGGGATAAGAAAGACAATGAGAAAACACAACATATAAAAAAACAACATGCTTTACAACAATAAAAAAGAGGTAACATGACGTTTGACTTCGTTGTATTAGGCTCAACAGGAATGCAGGGAAGGATTGTTGTACGTGACCTTCTCGAGCACGGATATTCAGTATTGCTCTGCGGCAGAGATAAATCAAGAGTGTTGCATTTCTTACATGCGTATAAAAAGACAGCGTTCCAACATATTGAGGCAACGAAGCACAGCACGATAGCTCATGCCATCAAATATTCTAAGTCTAACATTGTCATCAATTGCATGGAAGGCGACTGGAATTACGAAGTTTTTAAAGTGTGTGCAAGGCTTGGAGTGAACTGCATTGACCTTGGCTCTGAAATTCCTGTAACAAAAAAGCAGTTTTCGCTGCACAAGGTAATGAAAAAGAAGAATATTGTTGGTATCACTGGTATTGGCTCAGTGCCGGGAATAGGGAATGTGATGTTGAGATACGCATCTGAAAAGCTTGATAGGATGGACGAAGTGGAAGTAGGCTTTGCATGGGACTCAAACATCAAACAATTCGTCGTTCCATTTTCCATTGAAAGCGTGCTTGAAGAGTTTACAGCTCGTGCGCCTATCGTCAAGAATCAGCATTTCAAATACATCAAGCCGCTGAAAAGCGTGACAAGAGATTACCATCATTTCATCGGTCGTGAACCAGAAATTTTTGTGCGGCATCCTGAGCAATACACGTTTCTGCATTATTTCAAAAGTAAAGGTCTAAAAAACATCAAGTTTTATGCTGGATTCCCGAAGCATTCATTTGCTATGATTTTAACCCTGATAAGATTAGGTTTTGCAAGCCAGAAAGTGATAGACTACTTTGGCCTGAAAATAAAGCCGGTTAATTTCCTGACACAGCTTCTGAAGCGAATGGACAGACCTAAAGGATACAAAGAAAAGGAAAATCTCTGGGTAAAAGTAACGGGAAAGAAAAACAAAAAAACAAAAACAATCTTGATGGAATGTTTCGTCCCGTCGTTAAAAGGCTGGGAGAGCAGCGGCTGCAACATTGATACAGGATTTCCCGCGAGTATTTTGGCACAGATGATTAAGAAAAAAGTAATAACAGAAAAAGGATGTTTTTCTCCTGAAGTGGGCGTTCCGACCACGCTTTTTTTCAACGAACTGAGAAAGAAAAAACTCAGCATCTTTGAAAATGGAAAGAGGATTAATTGATGAAGATTCTCGTTCTGGGCTACGGCGCAGTAGGCTCTGTTTTAGCTCAACTCTTACATAAAGATAGCGCAGTCACAAAAGTAATTGTCGCAGACATTTTATTCAATAAAGAGAAAAAATTTGAAAAAATGCATCACATGAAAGTAAATTTGAAGAATAAAAGCCAGCTTGCAGCTATCATAAAAAAACAAATGCCCGATGTAGTCATCAATGCAAGTTCTCCGAATTTTAACGAAGACATCCTTGCAGCATGTACAAAGGTAGGAGTCAATTATCTTGACCTTGCGGCATGTTGGGAGCCCGACAGCGACAAAAAAGCCCGCAGCCCGTACAAAATTGAGCAGTTTGATTTCGACAAACAATTTCGTGAGAAAAAGATTCTTGGACTGATTGAATCAGGTGTCTCTCCAGGGATGACAAACCTATTCGTTCGTGAATGTGCGGATGAATTTGACGTGCTTGACGATGTGAAGATACGACTTGTTGATTATTCAGGCTCTAACGAACTGCACTTTGCGTGGTCAAAAGAAGCACTGCTCGATGAAATCAGTTCAAAGCCTCTGGTGTACCAAAATGGAAAATTTAAGATTGTGGAGCCATTCTCCGACACTGAAAGTTATACTTTCCCAAAACCATACGGCAAGAGAGAGGTGAGCCTTATCTGTCAGGATGAGATTGGAACTATCCCGTTTTATATTAAACTGAAAAACATTGACATAAAAGATTATGACAATCAGGTTGATATTCACCAATTCCTGTACAAGCTTGGAATTATCTCAAAAGAAAAGATAAAATTTGGAAAGATGAAAATATCACCGTTTGAGTTTGCAGCAAAGGTTTTACCTAATGTTTCTTTTGGCATTGACGACCCAAAGTATGCTGAGGCACAATTTGCATTTGCTATCGAAGCAACAGGAAAAGTCAAAAAAAGAAGAAAGAGGCTGAGATACTATGTGTCATTCCCGCGACAGAAAGAGCTAAACAAACTACGCTTAGGCGCAAACTTCGTGTCCTACCCTGCAGCGCTGTGTGCAAAACTGTTTGCCATGGCAATTCCAAGAATAAAAACGGTTGGAATTATCCCACCCGAAGCACTTGACAAGGAAGTCAGGAGATTTATTGTGTCTGAGTTGGTAAAGACGAAGCACGTCAGAATTAAAAAAGAGTATTTGCCAACTTAAATACAGAAACGAACACTTATTCCAATTCCCTTTTGAGCATTTTATGTGCGCGGTTGATAGCCTTGAATTTTTCTGTGTCACCCTGAGAAGTGTCGGGATGATATTTCTTTGCGAGCTCTTTATAGTTCTTGTCAATCAGCTTCATGTCAGTGGAATTTGGAGGGACACCTAACAATTCTCGCGCCTCAATGCGCTGCTGTGTGACATCTTTATCTTCCGCAAATTCACGAACGAAGTCATCAACAGTTATCTTACCTTGAAGCAACGCATCGACAGACAGTTCGATAACACGCGAAACAATGTACAGGTTGTCGATAAATCGCGCTTTCTGGTAACTATAGTGGAGATAATGACCATTGAAATACCAGGAAGCAGAAGCTAGCGCTCTTTTGATAGCAACGGGCTCGAGTTCGATATCGACGTCATCCTCCGTCAATCCGATTTTACGTAAC
>DATEAE010000105.1:0-2625 GCA_035288505.1 Candidatus Nanoarchaeia archaeon | reverse complement strand
CGTAAAGCTTGCTTCTGTTCATTTGAAGAGTAAATAGATAATGGCAGCAATTGTAATAAGAAATGCAATCACCCCAAAAATAATCGCGATAATTCCCAAAACATCCAAAATTTTACGAGCCATTCTTCTTATAAACGAATACAACTATTTAAATTTCATTATATACATTTAAAAACAACCAAACTCTCCTTAATCCATGCTCAACCACAGTCTGCGTGCATTTCGTGTTCATGGCATTGATATCTACCTGCACAGCTCATGGTGGATAATATTTGCGCTTCTTTCCTATTCACTATCAGTCAGCTTTTTTCCGCAGCATTATCCAAATCAAACTCCATTGACCTATTGGTTCATGGCGCTTCTCTCCGCAGTTCTTCTCTTCACATCTGTTTTGTGTCACGAACTGTGCCATTCGTTTGTCGCACGTGCGCATGGCATCAAAGTGGACAAGATTGTTCTGTTTTTCTTTGGTGGCGTTGCATCGCTTCCAAAAGAGGATATGCCACCAAAAACAGAATTGCTCATGGCAGCCGCCGGTCCATTATTTAGTTTGGCTGTTGCAGGCATTGTGTATTGGATTCACCAGCTTCCACTTTCAATATTTTTCAAAGCAGTCACATTCTACATCTGGCAGCTTAACCTTGCAGTTGGGCTTTTTAATCTCGTGCCGGGTTATCCACTGGACGGAGGTAGAGTGTTTCGCGCATTATTGATGTTTCATTACAAAGACATAAGAAAAGCAACGCGCATCGCAAGTGCAGGTGGAAAATGTTTTGGTGGCATTCTGATGTTTTTCGGCTTTCTTGGTATTCTTGTGGGTGTTCCACAAAGCCTTTGGTTCATTTTGATTGGCGGCTTCATTTGGTTTGTTGCGCGAAGCAGTTACGAAAATGTGGTGATGAAAGATGTGCTGAATAAAGTGCCTTTGAAGTCTGTTCTTGAAACAAAGTATATTTCGATAAAGCCTCACGATTCGCTGGGAAAAGTTGTCGAGCTCTACAAGCAGGGAAATTACGGTGCATTTGTTGTTGAAAAGCAGAAGCGTGTGCTTGGCATCATCGACATCGAGAAATCACCTGAACTCTCTCCAACCTTGTGGAAAACAGTCGTTGCTCTTGATATTATGATTCCTGCAGACAAAGTTAAGATGCCTTCTCTTCAAAACTCTGCCTACGATGTTTTGAAATTAATGGACGAACAGGGTTTAAGTGTTTTACCGGTGATGAGCAAAGGCAAGATACAAGGGATAGTGCATCGCAGAAGAATAATTCATATGCTGACGTTGGGAATGAAGTATACGTAATACACAGGATGCGTTCTAATAATACCCCTATTATTGTTCGTGGATTTGCAGCAGCACTTAAATAAATTAGAAATGTTTATATATAAGTAGAATCCTATCAGATATAGATATATACTAATTGGATATACCTATGCAAAAAACTGTTCATCTGAAAGAAAGAGAAAAAATAACACATTCTCCTACGTTGAACACCATTTTTATGGTTGAAGAAACATTAAAGACGGGCAACTTAATGACTTTGGCTGAACTGAAAACAAGATTACCAAAAAAAGTAATGCATCAAACATTGCTTCAAATACTAGATTATTTACAATTAAGCGGTAAAATCCTTATTGGTACGAGAGGAATTCTTTGGATATTTACAGAAAGAAAAGAATTAAACGACTTAATCAAAAGAGGAACTGAAGTATGAACAAGCCAGTGAGAGTCGTTCTTCTTGATGAAGCCGATTCTGAGTATAAAAAACTGAATGAGATAGTTGGACAGCAAATAAATGAAAGCAAAGACAACACCGAAGAAATGCAATTGCTGCGCTCAATTAAACAAAAAATTGAATTTGTCAAGGCAAATCCTTTCTATGGCAATAACATTGCAAAAGCACTCATACCAAAAGAATATGCTATAAACTACAATGCAAAAAATTTGTGGCGAGTTGAATTAGCAAATTACTGGAGAATGTTATACACTATCAAGGGTGACCAAATCGAAGTCATTTGTTTTGTTCTGGATATTATCAGTCATAAAGATTATGACAAAAAGTTTGGATATAGAAAGAAATAGTTTTCTTCGTGATTATTAATTTTGAATATGTTCACTATCTAATAATTCGTCAACTTCTTCTGCTCCTTCACCTGATTCAACACTCTGCTTTTTCTCAGTATTTCCAGCAAATTGATTCCGAATTTTTGTAGTATAAATTTTGTTGCATACAGCATCATCAATTCTTTCGATGCAAATTCTAATGGGTTGGACGACATCGCTTTTCTGACCGCTTCCCGAACAACGAAAACTCCTAACGGTACTGTGTACTCTGACGTAATAAATCTCAAAGCAAGAATGGTCCCTTGCCTTTTTTGTTTTTTCAATTCTTCGAGAATCGGTAACCGTGCAGCATAATAACCGCCAGCAGTGTTATCAGCATATGCTGTTCTGCCGTCATAAAATTCATAATCAGTTGTAAATTTTACATCCGAACTTTTGTTCAAAAAATTATCGGGCGCATACATCTCAAACAATTCATAGCTCCATACATCTGAAAAAACCAAAATTAAAAAATAATTACCTAAGTAGCCTCCAAAATAGGCTTTTATGTCCGACGATTG
>DATEAE010000104.1:0-11483 GCA_035288505.1 Candidatus Nanoarchaeia archaeon | reverse complement strand
GTCGGGAAACAAAACGAACATCACCAGCTCCAGTAGTGGACAAATTTATTTTAATATAACATTCAATGATAGCAATGCAGCCGATTACATCTTCAGTTTTTACAATGGAAGTATATGGATAAATCAAACCGCAGCATATGTTTCTGGTACAGAAATTCAGGTCATCAAAAACATCACGACAGTTAGTGGTGATATCAATTGGACATGGTACGTAAACGATTCTATAGGAAATCTCAATCAAACATCTTTGTGGGGAGCTCTGATAGACACTGTTGATACTGATAGTGATGG
Source organism: Candidatus Nanoarchaeia archaeon (assembly GCA_035288505.1). Classification (GTDB taxonomy): domain Archaea; phylum Nanobdellota; class Nanobdellia; order Woesearchaeales; family JAGLXL01; genus DATDXM01. The sequence goes on along the minus strand of DATEAE010000104.1, from coordinate 11,192 downwards.
AATACTTGACAGCAGTGATCCTCTGTTATTCAACGAAACATTTGTCAATGTGTCAGGCATATCACAACTGAACATCACTGTCGCAGGCAATTCAACAAACGGCTCTTTTACGGGTGTGCAAGAAGTGGTGTTTTATGATGGAAGCAGTTTGATTGTTAACTTCAGCCATAATTTCTCGCAGTCAAGTTTAAACCTACAAAATATATCAATCAATAAGACCACCACTGCGCTCATCGTCAATTTTTCTGGGCAACTTCAGGGCAACAAGACGTTATACATCACGGATGACAGCTTCGCTGCATTGTGTGTAAAAGATGACCATGTGAATTCTATCAATGATATCAGTGCAGCGTGTACCGGTGCAAATGAAACTAATTTTGCGACCTGCATTGGAACAAGCGTACGAATCAATGCTATCAATTGCACGGACCTTGGAACGTCGTTTAAAATTGAAAACCTGCGTTACTCCGCCATTCGTGGAACGCAGTCAAGCAGTAGCAGTGGGAGCAGTTCTTCGGGCGGCGGCGGAGGTAGCTCTTCTGCATCAAAAAGTATTAAACTCGCAGAAGCCAAAGGTTCTTTTGAATGTCAAGAAAACGCCGATTGTGGTCAATCTTACTCGTGCTTTGAGAACCAGTGTGTGAAGTTTTTTGATGTGAAGATTTTGAGATTTGACTCGCCTGTTGATGCAAACGGGTTTCTGCAATTTACGTATTACGTCAAAGGGATGTCCGTCATTAATGCAGATGTACTGATTCGCTTTTGGCTTGAGGGAGATAATGACATTATCAGCTCAGGGAGCGACGTGATTTATTTTGGTGAATATGATGAAAAGACAGAAGAAACGCAGATATATATTCCAAAAAACATCGCAAATGGAATCTATGATTTTTATGTGCGCGCGGAATATGGAACTTCACAGGCAACGGCTCATCGCACGGTGTTTGTCGAGCGAAAAGATGAAACTATCGTTGTAGCTCTGGAGGATAAACAGGAGAAAAACGGCGATTTAAAGCAACGTATATTACTAGGGATTGGTCTGCTTTTTATTGTCGTAACATGTGCATTTTTCATGTTCAGATACAAGCTGTCAGCGACCAAAAGAACGGCGTCGAATAATTTGCAGAAATCGAAAATCGACTCAAAAGTAAATACCCAAAATGAAAGAATGCTTTTGACGCAGGGATTAATCAAAGAAGTGCTGAAGAGGAAACCTCAGAAGCACCATATACCGCGAAACGACAGCAGAAAGCTTGTTCAGGGATTGTTGAAAGAAGTGCTGAGCAAACCGCAAACAGCGAGAAAAGAGGAGTAAATCATGAAAACAATAACCGCTTTTTCCCGCGACGATTTTCGAAAGTGGCTGCAGAAAAACCATACGACAGAAGTAAAAGTTGGCATAATTCTTCACAAGAGACATACTGGAAAGACAGCGCCAACGCACCGTGAACTCATCGAAGAAGCAATCTGTTTCGGCTGGATTGACACTATCATAAAAAAGATTGACGAACATACCTACATGAGAACTTTTACACGAAGAAACATCAACAGCAGATGGAGCGAAAATACGCTGAGTTATGCAAAGAAACTCATCAGCGAAAGCAAGATGACTGCGGAAGGTTTGAAATTTTACACGCTCGGATTAGGAAGAAAAACACATGATTATGGAATTCCAAAAAATCCTGACATGCCCGATGAACTGAAGAAAGCGCTTGCAAAAGATAAACAAGCCAAGCACAATTTTGAGAACTTTCCGCCATCTGCAAAGAGAATGTTTTATCGATGGATACTGCATGCAAAGCTGCCTGAAACAAGAACAAGAAGAATTGCGGTTGTTGTGAAGAATGCAAAAGAAAATAAACGAATGTAAAACTATTTACCCAGCGCCCACTTCTTCAAATTGTCATAGCTTTCAGAGCCACATATCCATTTCTTTGTCTTCATGTTAAAGAAAAACGGCACGCCGCCGCATTTGCCGTTATCCAATTCTTTTAACTTCTTCATGTTCTCCGCATTATGCCATACTTCAAGCCGTTCGACCTTGACTTTTTCTTCTTTCTCAAGCTTTTTGAGCAACGGTTCCATCTCATGGCAATGGGTGCATTCTGTTCCGGTAAACATTACTAAATCTGTCATTTTTTCCACCTCAGATTAATTTTTCATTGTCTTTCATGATATGAATTGCATTGACCGGACAAGCTTGTGCTGATTCCATCGCAAGCGCAAAATCCTTTTTTTCGATTGTTCTTTCCTGCATATCATGCTTTTTTGTGCTGTTCAGCAGGTTAATTTTGCCATCATTGTCAAGTTTCCAGAATTTTGGTGCAAGAGCCTGACAGGACGCCGAACCAATACACTTTTCGCGGTCGAGGATAATGGTAAATGTCATGTCATGGTTGAAAGATACGCTTATTTAAAGATTGTGGCGAAAGTTCTCAGACAGTGAGGAAAAATGTAAAATTTTGCTCAATATGAATGAGAACTTTAAAACCACTTGAAAAAGTAAATTTTGACAATAGAATTTCTGTTCGCTGGATTTCAGATACCCGTAAAATCTTCCTGTCGCCTGATTTTCGCAACACGCTCATCCAATTGAAGTGTACATAACTGTTCTTTCGTGAGAGCTGTAGTAACTTCACTTAAATACACTTCATACTGTACTCCCTGTTTGTCATACCACGCACATACTCTGTTCATATGCTCAGAAAGCCTGGCAATTCTCTCCCCTCTGGTCTCGGCAGTCTGTTCAGGAGGATGGTAAGAAATCACCACATCCAACACGTCGCCACTGCCCAATTTTTGAATAAGGTCGGAGGTTTCTCCATCTATTTCTACCATTCTTATCGAGAAGTTGACTCGCTTTTAAACATTTAGGAAATATTGTCAATTCATCGGAAGCAACCCGCTACATTTAAATTCTTCAAGATTATTATCTCATCCGGTGATGTTTAATGCAACAATGGCTTGTGATTCTTATTGGAGCGGCAATCCAGATGGTTTTAGGAGCATTCTGGTATTCCCCGATTGGTTTTGGTACCATCTGGATGACAGGAATGGGATACACGAATAAAGACATGGACAAAGCAAAAAACAGGGGAATGCTGAAATTGTATATCGCAGCATTTATTGGCTCAATCCTGACAAGCTTCGTTTTGGCTCGTGTGATATTACTCATTAATGCGCGTTCCGTTGGCGGCGGCGCTGCAACTGCGCTCTTACTCTGGCTTGGATTTGCAGTTCCATTGCTGTTGAGCAGCGTCTTATGGGAACAAAAACCTTTGAAAATCTACTTCATCAACATTGCATACCAATTAGTATCGATGGTTGTGATGGGCGGGGTTATTGGAGTTTTGATTTAGTTTTTTTTTATATTTTTTAAAATAAGGTAGGTCAGTCATTTGCCGTTACCTCAGGAAGAAAAAATATCGTAAATTTTTTTTTCCGCCTTCTTTCTGCTTCAACGACCGTTACTCACAAACTAACCCTCTTTCAAAACTTAAACAATCCCGACAGCAGCGTCTGTATTGCATACCGTGACAGAAGAAACAGCGGTATTGCTAGAATAATCAACGGTATATAATACCGCAATCCTTCGCGCTGCTTCCCTTTGGATATAAGTCCAAGCAGCGACGACGCAAGAAATCCATTCACAACAAGAAATGTAATGATATACATGCGAATGAATTCTTCAGAAATCTGGATTTTTCCGATTGATATCGGCAGCGCAGCAGTAGCGCTTGTCGGAATGTCTATTTGTCCGATGCTTGCGCGTAAAATCTCAACAAGAACTGAGCTCAATCCCAAAAGTATTGGCGTAATGATAGCAGCTGCCGAAAAAATGAAAATAACATACATGGTAATTGCCGCTTTGATTTTCTTGTCGACAATCGCCGAGTCTCGCAAATGAGCAGCAGTTGCATCAAGCAGATTTGCAAGACTGCCGCCGCTTTCCAGACCGCCATTAATCAATTCGACTGCACGCACAAGCTTTCTTGAACGAATATGTGTGGACATTTCCAGTAGTGCAGTGCCAACGCTCTTGCCCAACGTGACGTTTTTACCAACCAAATCAATTTCTGCTTTCAACGGACCAAATTCAGGACGCGCTGCAAACATCAGTGCTTTGTCCGGTGTCATTCCTGAACGTAAATTGGAGGACATCAGTTGCAGCGCATCAGGCAAACTTTCTTCAATCAGGCGGGCACGCATATCAATAATAAGTCCAGTGACGGAGTATGCACCTGCGTTTGCGACAGCCGTTGCAATCAGGAAAAAAAGCAGGAATGATCGTTCAAGTAATAAACCCACTCCACCTGCCGCGAGCCCAACAAACAATGATACAAGAGTGACAAATCCGATAAAAACTTCCGGCTCATACTTTACCTGTAGATATCTGATAAGTTCAGCGGTTTTTGAACGGAAGCGCAATGGTACAAGATTTCCAATGATGCGACAAATATTTTTTATCATTATTCACCCAACAGGCTGGGCCTCCGTGTTTTTATTGTACCGGAAAACATCAGCTGAAAAAAGACAATGAAACCAAGCAGTCCCCACAACACCAGTTTTATCAGTGATTCATCAAGACCAAGAAAGCCGCTGAGAATGATAATGAATGTCGTTCCTAATGCGGGCAGGATAACAGCGCCCATCATGTAGAACATAGCCAATGGACTTAATTGCGAGCCATACTTTTCAATCTGAATAATTTGTTCTTTGCTTAAGTCAGCAACAACAGCCTGAATCACGGGGTTAATATCTGCGCCTTGTTTCATGCCGTTCATGATTTGCCAGATTCCGCGACGAAAATAGGGTGAGGGGTTCTTTAGGGCCAGTTCTTCAAGTGCCTGTATCTGTGGCACACCGCCACTGATTTGTTTCACAACGGTATGAAACTCTTTGCTTACTTCGCCAAAATTCTGCCGCGAAACAATAACCATCGCGTCAAACAACGGAACGCCGGCATCAAGCTGCATCATGATTGCGCGCAACGCGCCGAGGACGTCAGCATCAATTTTGCGGACACGTTTGTATGCTTTGACCGTTGGATATTTTATCTGCATAAAAAAGACGAATGAACTCAACAGGACAGCAAAAATGATGCCAACAGGCCACCATGCTACGCTCAATAGAATTGCCAAAAATACAAACTGAAGTAATGTAGCGGTAAAACACATCGCAAGATATCGGGGCGCCTCAACCTGCATGTCAACACGTTCAAGGTCAATCTGCAACTGTGGCATTGCTTTCTCAAGCAGTTTTCCGACGCCCATAAAATGCCCGGACAAGGAACGCAGGAGGGCCGGCGGCAACAGAGAGAACGGAATGAGGACCATGCTCACACACCCAGCAGCTTTTTCGCTGTGCCTTTTTTGACACTGTTCTCAACAAGCTCGGGATCGAGATAATACATATTCATGATTTTTCCAACCTGTTCGATTGAACGGATATTGTCCTTGACCATCCATTGTAAAATTGATTCCTTCGTCTTGATGTCCTTGTCAATTTCTACGTCGTTCATTCCCGTATGCCTGCTCAGCTCTTCAAAAAGGCGAATAGGTTTGTTGTGAGGCAACAGTTTATCGTGCGTCGGATTCCACCGATAAATAATGTTTGCTTTCACTCCTTTTCTGCCTTCTTCTTCTGCAGACAGGAATTCACCGACCTGATAAATGCGGCGCACATTCTGGCGACGATTGCGGAACATCACCACATTCAGATTTACCGCAGTCAGCAGATTCGCGGGAACTTCAATCGGCGGATTTTCAAGCCGTTCAATAGTTGCCGAAACAGAATCAGCGTGCACGGTAGCATAAACACTATGACCGGTGTGCATCGCCTCAAACAGCACCTCTGCCTGATCTTTTTTACGCATTTCACCCAACACAATACGGTCGGGACGCATACGGAGCGCGTTCACCAGAAGATCACTCATGGTTACTTCTCCTTTACCCTCGGGGTTTGCCTGTCGTGTGGTTAATGGACACCAAAACAAATATTCTGGAAGCATTAATTCACGCGTGTCTTCAATGCTGATGATGCGATGTGCCGGCGGCATAAACGGCATGCAGACATTAAGCAACGACGTCTTTCCTGAGCCCGTGCCGCCCGATACAAGAATGTTTGATTCGTACTGCGTTGCAAACCATATTAAAGCAAAAATAGACGCGCTGCCGGTGTTATTCTTGATGAAATCGGTGACTGTCCACGGGTCACGCGCAAATTTTCTAATGGTGAGTGTGTGCCCCTTGCTTGAAATGGGATACAGCACTGCATTTGCTCTGTCTCCTGTAAGCAGATGTGCGTCGAGCAGCGGCGTGAGATTAGTGATTTGCCGTCCAACTCGTCGTCCGATTGTGTTGAAATAATCCCTGATTTGCATTTCATCCTTTAACAAAACATTTGTTTGCAGCCAGCCATGAGCACGATGAAACACACGGATAGGTTCATACGCGGACAAAATAATGATTTCTTCAAGCATCGGGTCGCTGAGCAGAAGTTCTATATCTCCAAGCCCGAGCATTTCTTTCATCAACGATTGTATCAGAAAATCTTTTGTCTTTTTCTCAACGCCCGGTATTTTTTGCTCAAGGACCAATTCTGCTTTGTCCTTAAATCGCTTTTTGAGTGCATCGATTTGTTTGGGGTCAACCATCTCTTCCGCGCTGACGCGCAACATGGTGATGAGTTCGTGTTTGATGTGTTCGAGCATCGCGGCAGTCGCAGGTTCGATAGTATGTTGCACAATCTCATACGTCTTTGTCTGCCCTTTGCCGCCGGTTATTTTTACTTCTGCATTGAACCCACTTTCACTAATTTTGTATGTTTCGACGACGTCTCTCATTGTTCCTCAGTTTTTTTTGGCATTGTCAAGAGCATTGAGCCAAATGGCGGATATTCGATTTGGATGAGCAGTTTTGCTTCGAGAATGTGAGCCCATTCTTCAGCGAGTTCTTTGCTTATTTTAAATGTCATCTGAATTTCTTCCAGCGTGACTTTTCCTCGCTTTTGGATTTCATGATAGAGTGCGTCAAGTCCTGTTTCATATGCCTGAATAGTAATCTGGAACGGTCTTTTTGATTTTTTCCTGAACAGCATGCGCGCTTCGGGGTTTGATTTTGCGGATTCCGACAGATGCTTTGACGCAAAGTCGCGCCAGCCTGAGCCGAAGTGATGTGAACTCACTTTTTGGGATTTGAGCTTTTGAGATGTTATCACCAGTTTTTTTCTTTTCGCCGGGAGAAAGAATGCAAGCACAAGAATAAGAGCGGCAACACCAATTCCAACGAGCATTGTCATGTTGGCGTTGACAAAAAGTGCAGTAACTGCTGTTCTTGCTTGTGTAACAACCATCGGATAATTCTGTATCAAGAGCCAGACGCTTACAAGAATTGCAGCAGCACTGAGAATAAAGATACCGGGAAGAATGTTGATATGCCTATGTGTTGTTTTCGAAACAGTTTTTTGTCTATCCTGCTCAGGGGACTTTTTTCCGATAATCACTGATAAAGCTTTCTTTTTTTCAGGACTTTTTTTTTGAAACTTGCGTCTCTTTTTTAACCGCCCCATCACGCTTAAAGGCAGCTGAAGAACGTATATAAACGTGTGTCTTCATTTTGGAATGGTTACATTAAAACGTATATTAGTTTTTTGCATGTTTAGTAGTTGTCGTTGGAGCATAAGGAAGGCGAGAAAAATATGTTTTAATAATTTATTTTTTTTCTTTTTTTCGTAACGTCGGTGGCTGGGAGTCCATAGGTCAAACTGCGTCCATAATCTTCTCATAAGTAATTCTTCATTTCCTCACCATCACCAGTTTGTCACAGGTAGGGCATTTAACTGTGATTTTCTCTTTCGTTTTCAGAATCTCGCGTTCATCTTTATCCAAAACAAAATGTTGTTGACAATGAGCGCACGTGTACTCAATCTCGATGATTGGTTCATTCGAAACTGTTTGACGAACATTAGAACGTTCAACCTCTTTTTCCAGCTCAGTAAGCTCCTTCTTCAAATCTTCCTGCAACTCCTTGCTTTCTTCTAACTCAATAGATACGATGTCATCGATTCTAAACTCTTCCCAGTGTACTTCTCCACTCTGAATAACATTTTTCAGTTTTTTTTCCTGTGCATTTAAATTACTTTTACCTGTTTTTATTTCCAGGAAAACTATTTTCTGAATGTCTTTTTTATTCATCCCATCAAAAATAATATAATCAATTGGAGCACCAATGAATTTCATATCGGATGGATGATACCTGAACTTTGGTATATAGGGCGCAACTGCTTCCCATAATTTCCCCATGAGAGTATTTCTTGAGCGCATGACTGCGTCTTTTCTGTGCAGCTTGATTATTTCAGAAAATTTTTCTTTTAATATGGTCACATTTTGACTATGCTGTGCCTGAAGTTCTGATGTTTCCGTCTGGTGAACCAGCTGAAGCTCGACGAGTTTCTTCTCCAACGTGCTTTTCACTGATTCAAATTCTTGCAGCAGTTCAGCTTTTTTAGTACCCCATTTTTTTTGTTCAGTAAGATATTTTGCGACTAAAAAACCTATAAAAAAGACAGCAAGAAAGAGGAAAATAATTCCGATGATTGTGCCCGTTGACATCATGTTGATAATTCTTGGAAGTTTAAAAGATTACCGAATCATTTTTTTTCAAACAACAAAACAAAAGTTCACTTCACCTTTCTTCTTTTTCAATATCAGCTTTGAGCTTTTCTTTCAACTTAGGAATTTCATTTTTTATCGCAGCCCAAACAAGATTGTAATCGATTCCAAAATATGCGTGAATTAATCGGTCTCGCATTCCAGTCATCGATTTCCATGGTATGTCGTTATACTTCTCTTTTATTCGATTTGGGATATATTTTGCAGCTTCGCCGATTATCTCGAATTTCATCAGAACAGCACTTGATGTTTTTTCGTCGGCTTTTAGCTCATCTAATTTCATATTTCCAACAAATTTCTCAATAGTCTCCATCGCGTCAATAATGTCTTGAATGAATAGCTTATAATTCCTCTTCATACCATGACGACCTCTTTCATGATGTTACGTTTAAATTCAGGTCGTACTCCTCTTTCTGATACTACATCTACTTTTATCTTCAGCTTTGTTTCGAGATAATTTCCTAACCCAACAAAATCAAAAAGCGTTGCATTCTGTTTAAATTTCACAAAAATATCCACATCGCTTGCTCTTTTTTGTTCCCCTCGTGCATAGGAGCCAAATATACCTAACTCTTTGACATTATATTTTTTAAATTCAGCTTTGCTCGAGGACAAGATGCCCCGAATCTGCTTGAGCGTTCTCATATAGGTCACTGTATTTAACCTCTTCTTAATCTTTTCCTTTCACTCGCTTCTCAGCATCTGCACAAAAGCATTTTTCTCAAAACCAAACACCGGTTCGCGTACTGAAACTGTAATGGGCATTTCAACATCAATGTATTGTGATTGCGGAACAATCGAAACAGAAATGCTTGTTTTTACACTGGTATTGCTTTGCAGTTCAAGATTGTCATCCCCAATCTCAAGTGTTGTTTGTTGCCCGTTCACCGTTAATTGAAATTCTCCAACATTCTGATTGAACGTGCAGTTCGAGCCTCCGGCAATCACGTACACCTCAAGATGGATTGAGCCAGCGTCACTGTTTTCAGAACAACTTGAAACAATTCCGGAAAAGCGCAGCGTCACATTGTATCCGGTCACATTCGGATGCGATGAAAGTACAAGATGATTGTCTGTGATGTGACTTAAACTCATGTTCATCGGCAGAAAATAAAGTGTGTGTTCGCCGATAGTCACGTTGACATTCCTAAAATCTCGCTCAATCTCATCTTTTAACGATGTCAGCTGTGCGTCCAATGCGTCAAAATCAACCGGCAGTGATTCCTGTACCACTATTGATTCACGTGTCGTTCTTACAAATGTTACATTCTTATGACTAAAAGTATCACTCATGACTTTGCTCATGGAGGTGTGCAAATCATACACTGAAAAAGCAGAACTCAATTCGATGTACTGTGACCGGTTTGACTGTGAAAATGTAAATGAGAGAAATGCAAGACTCACCAGTGCAATAGCCAACAAACTCAATGTCAGCGTGTAAAAAACTCCTTTCTTTGTCATCGCAACCACACATACGCAGTTATTTTAAGATAAGTATCATCACTTGTCAAAGCGACACGGCGCACCGGGATGATTGACGCAGCCGAAGGAAGGTTGCCGCCGACTTCGATAATGCCGTCGCCTTCTTCAAAATCGCCTTCGATGCGTACCAACATATCAAGATGTGCAGGCAGCAGCTCAGCGATTTCTTGTTCAATTGTTGCATGGTCAAGATTGTCAAATCCCTGCTGTGCGTCAAGCATGCCAAGAATGTCTGCGCCGATGCGTGCAAGCTGATAGTCTGCGACATGCGAGCTACTTTCAGAAATGAAAAAGACGGAAAGTGCTACACCTGCCATGATGACTACTGTACCCAGAGCAACGTCAAGAATCAATGCCAGACCTTTGTTGTTCAGTGCCATAATGTGAATAACACCTGCCGGGTTTGATTGTTGATAAGCGCGAACCGTTGAAAAACAATTGTTTCATCATCTGCTGAAGGATAAACACCGATGCCACTCAACAAGTTTCCGTTCGCATCACGAACGTCAAGCCTGAAATCGAATCGTTCAATATTAAAAGCATGTTTGATGACCGTATAATTGAGAGCAATAAACGCATCAATCTTCTGCTGGTCGAGACTGTGTGGATTGTACATAAGTCCTGGAATAACAACCGATGCAGAATCATTTTCCCAGGCTTCTGGAAAACCTCGAGATGACACCAATATATCTGTTATCTGTGCTGCCTGAAGCTCAAGCTCGCCCGATGCAGCCGCGTCATTCAATCTCGTTGAAACAATATTCCAGAATGACAACAGAAACAGTACAACAAATGTGAAGACGATGATGGAGAGTATAGCTTCCAGAGAAAACAGTTGTGCTTTTTTCATTGGACAACCTCTGCATAACCGTCGTTCGCGATGATAGTGATATTGCCAGGCACAAGAGTGAGACGTGTTCGATTGCTTGCTACCGGGAACGTGCAAAAAGTTGTATTTGTTTCAATGCGCTGTTCTTCAAGAATGAGAGCATTGTCAATTTCAATTGTTGCACGCGCTCCATTGCCCAGCACATGAATC
>DATEAE010000103.1:0-2387 GCA_035288505.1 Candidatus Nanoarchaeia archaeon | reverse complement strand
CAGCCTAACTTTTCTATCACTTTTTCCGCTCAATAACTCACATTATAAGACAGCTTTATATATTAGTACAACTGGATAGTGACTATGACAACAATGACGATTGAAATTCCATCGAAGCCCAAAATTTTGGTTGTAGATGATGAAAGGCTCATACGTACTCTTGCGACGCGCTTTCTCGAAAGTCGATATAATGTTCGCACGGCAGAAAACCCAGCAGAAGCACTCACAATGTATATTAGTGAAAGACCTAACAAAGTATTGACTGATATTAACATGCCCGGCATGACAGGATTAAATCTGGCAGAGATAATTCACGCAGAAGACCCAACCGCTATGATTTACGTCATGTGTGGCGCTTTTCACGGCGACCAAGAAAAACAGCTCAACTACCTTATGGGAAAAGGCATTGTCAAAGGATATATAGGAAAACCTTTCGAGCTTCAGAATTTATATGAAACGCTCGATGGAAAAGTTGATACAGCACCCTTCCCTGTACCAGTCCCCCCACAAAGTTTATAAACAAACTATTTTAATCTACTTCCCATGCAATCACAATGGCGTTCAAAGCGTAAACCGTCCGGCGGCAGGTATCATCAGCCGTACAGGACAAAGCGCAAGTTTGAGCTTGCACGTTTCCCTGCAAATACTGCTCTGAAAGAAACACAGCTCAAGAAAGTCCGTACTCGTGGCGGCAACGTCAAGAACAGACTGCTTGCAGCAAATCAGGCAAATGTCGCAGTCGCAGGCAGCATCACAAAACTGAAAATTCTCAATGTTGTTGAGAATCCAGCAAACAAGTTTCTCGCGCGACGAAATATTCTAACTAAAGGCAGCATCATAGAAACAGAAAAAGGCAAAGCGCGCATTACTTCCCGACCAGGACAGGACGGCGTTGTCAATGCGGTTTTGATAAAGTAAACACATTTTTAAACAGCAAAACATTCCTTCTTCCATGACATTTCAGTACGGCATCGTTGCAATTATCGTTGTCCTGCTTGTTATTATATTTCTCTGGAAAGGAATAAAAAAAATTGCCGCATGGGCTCTGTTAATCATTCTTGCAATTGCCTTGTTCGGCACGGTCTTCGGGCTTGATTTGTTCAATGACATTACTGATATCACAGAGAATTTTCCGACCGCGAGAAAATTATTTCTTCTCAATGATGATGGAATTCGCGCAGGCTTTGAACTCTCGGTTTTAGGCACAGGCGATGTTTCATTCATCGACGCAAAGACGCTTACTTCCTACCAGTCATCGCTCAAAGACCTCGACGCTGTTCGTGGCGATTATTATAAACTCATTATCATTGATGCAAAAGCGTTTACCGTAAATAATCTATCCATCAACGGCAACGACCTTTCCGCATCACAGGTTTTGGAAGTCATCCGTTCAGACAATCCGCGCGAACGTGCAGTTGATTTCATCAGAAGTTCACAATCACTTCCTGATACTCCGGAGGTTCGTCGTTATATCGAAAAGCAACTGAAAGATTCGTCTATTGAAACTGACGCAGACATGCGTGCCTCACTTTTTGCACAGTTGTTTGTCGCTGAAATGGGCAAAAGTCCTTTATCGCTGACAAGAGGCATGACACAAAGCACTATTACAATCTATCCCGAAACCATCACGTTTAAAGTTATTAAAATACTTCCCGAATCAATCACAGAAAAAATAATACAAAATCTGCAATGAAACTCCTCGACAAGCTGATTGGCCGAAAGAATGACCTTGGCCTTGAAAAGCCATCATACACACCGATAGCAGCAGACGAGCTTGGCTTGGGTGAGATTAAATCAGAAGATTTTACGACAACCTCACCATCCCCGGATGAGATGGGTCCTACACTCTCACCCTTTCGCAATCCGCAGTTTAACAACCAGTTTTCCCAACAACAACCACAACAGCAGCAGCAGCCGTCGTTAGCTTCACGTGATATTGAACTGATATTAAGCAGACTCGATACAATACGTTCTTTGCTTACGAATCTCGACCTGCGCATTGCGCGTCTTGAAAAGGTTGCAGGTGTGGAAGAAAAAGAAACAAGACGATGGTAAAATTTTATATTGTTTTAATCCTCACCGTTATTCTCGACCAGTTCTCCAAATATATTATTCGCATCAATCAATTTGACGTCGTTCTTATTCCAAACGTATTGAACATAACATTCATCACCAACACCGGCGCAAGTTTTGGCATATTGCAGAACATGAATGCACTGCTTCTTGTGCTGAGCATCGCAGTCATCATCGGCATCATCGTCTATCTCAAAAAAAATCCTGAGCAACGCTCATTACCGTTTGCGCTTATTCTCGCAGGCGCGTTGGGCAACAGCATCGACCGCATTTTGTATGGCGCAGTCACCGACTTCATCAGTTTTTCATTTTGG
>DATEAE010000102.1:0-3888 GCA_035288505.1 Candidatus Nanoarchaeia archaeon | reverse complement strand
GTGGCATGATAATAGTGGTTCTTGACAGGAAGAAAAAAAAATACGTAAATTTTTTCGCATCCATTCTGCTTCAACGACCAGCACAGAGGTCTAACTCTTTTTCGCTAATAACAACACATATTTGTATGGAACAGGGAGTGGCTCCTGATGTTCTCGATACAATTCTTTCAAATCTTGTGTTAATGCTCTTCTTTTATCTTCAGGCAAACCCTGCACCCAACCGTATGAAATAACTAAATCAAAATATTTGTTTTTGCTAAATTCAAAGTCTTCCTCATATTCTCGTATTTCGACTAAAGTGAACAATGGGTTTCTCTTCAATTCATGATAGAACATCTCAGAAATTTGTTGTACTTTTGAGCCAGCTGGACCTCTGTCTGCTCCACCATAGTTATCAAGAATTCTTCCAACAGCTTTAACAAAGTCCGATTCCTGTTTTCGCTGATATGACCAAAATAAAGCAAGTGTTCCTCCACTCTTTAAAATTCTGTGCGCTTTTTCTTCTCTTTCTTTTTGATTAATCCAATGCCACGCCATTCCAGATGTAAGAACATCAAATGAATCAGGGGAAAAATCAACATCCTCAAAAGTCTCAACTCTAAAACTCACATTGGAGAATGAGGAACATTTCTTTTTCGCAACATCAATCATTTCTTGACTCATGTCCAAACCAATAACGTTATACCCTCTTTGAGCGAAAGGAAGTGTTGCCTGACCGGTTCCACATCCGATATCCAAGATTATAGCATCTGTCTTTATCTCTGCGTAATCAAGAATATCATCAATTAGAATTGCAGGATAACCAATTCTGGCTTTATCATACAGATTGCTTATTCTTCCAAATGTTCTTCTTTCTTCTTGGTTTATGAGCATTTGTCGAAAAATGTTGTAAAAATCAGGAAATATAAGAATTCTAACGCTTTGACAATAAAATTAAAAAAAAATAAGAATGAAAAATTACTTCTTCTTAGGCATAATCTTGAACATTGTTGTGCCGCATTTCTTGCACTTGCCCTTCATTGCTGGTCGTGTGCCGCCGCCCTTTGCTTTCATCTTTACTTCCTTACCATCAATCATTTCGCTCTTTGACTTACACTTTACACAGTATGCTTCAACCATTGCCATGCAAATCCCTCCGATTTTGAGAACATTTAAGTCTCATTTAGGCTCAAAGTAAAGCGCTGTTTATATACTTTTAGTATTTGAGTGAGAAAATAAGCTCAACCTCTGTCGATTTACGATTATTCTATAATTCCTACTTTCATCTCAGTTCCTTCGCAGGACATATCTGCGTTTCCGCTCATTGTCAGTTTTTTTGCGTGCAAAACAGCTTTAATGTCGTCTTCTATCGCCGTTATCTTGTCAAAACCTTTGATCGTTACTTGTGTAAGCTCTGAGTTCAATGGCTTACCTTTCTGAGACTTGTATTTGCGAACAACACCAATAATCGAAACAGCTGCGTCACCCATCTTTTCTGCTTCTGCGTCGCTCCATTTTTTATCAGCAACGGGCCATACGGACAGATGAATACTTTTCATGTTCTCGCGCTGCGCAAAATAATGCTGATAGACTTCCTCAGTAATATGTGGAGTCACGGGCGCCATTAATTTCAACACGTTCCACAATGTATGATACAACGCGTATTGTGCGCTCTGCTTTTTTCTCGTATCGCTGCCATAAAGACGGTATTTTGCAATCTCAAGATAATTGTCACAAAAGTCATGCCAGAAGAAAAGTTCAACTTCATGTCGTGTCTTGCTGTATTCGTAGTTATCGTAGTTTTCAATCGATGTGGTGATAAGCGAGTTTAATTTGCTCAAGAGCCATTGGTCAATGATTTCAAGTTGTTTTGGCTTTGTACCATCGTAACTTTTTAAGTGAATATCACAGAATTTGCTTGCATTCCATAGTTTTGTGACAAATTTCTGGCCAGTGACCAACTCTTTGTCCTGAAAGGAAGCATCCTCTCCTAATTTTGCAGCAGACGCTGCCCAGCGTAAAGCATCGGCAGAATACTTTGCCATGATTTCCTGCGGCGCAACAACGTTGCCCTTAGACTTGGACATCTTCTCGCCATACGGGTCAAGAACCCAGCCCGAAATTGCTGCAGTATCCCATGGTAATTTCTTGAAATGCAGATAACTTTTAACAACCGTATAGAAAAGCCATGTGCTAATGATGTCATGACCTTGAGGTCGCATGTTCATCGGGTAGAGTTTTTTTGCGATATCGCCGTCAAACAGCTTCTGTGTGATTAATGGTGTAACGCTTGATGTTGCCCATGTGTCAAAAACGTCTTTTTCCGGCTCAACATCAGTGCTGCCACACGAGCATCTGCTGGGTTTATTGACTAACGGGTCAACGGGCAACTGTTTTTCGTCTGCAAGAAGTACATTCTTACACTTTTTGCAGTACCAGACGGGAAACGGAATGCCAAAATAACGCTGACGTGAAATGCACCAGTCCCATTTCAGTCCATTGACCCAGTTTTCATATCGCTGGCGCATGAAATCAGGATAAAATTTCAACTTTTTTCCAATTTTGATTAAATCGGGTTTAATGTCAAGATATTTGATAAACCATTGACGTGACACCAGATATTCGACAGGAGTGCTGCAGCGTTCATGCACATTGACTATCTGCTGTTTTTTCTCGATTAACTTAACGGCACCTGCGGCTTTCCAGTCTTCGATAACCTGCTTTCTTGCTTTGTAGATGTGCATGCCTGCATATTTGCCTGCAAGCTCATTTAATGTGCCATCTTTATTCTTAATGTGTTTAATCTTGAGTTCAGGATGCTTTGCAACGAATTCAACATCGGACGCATCACCAAAAGGACACCAATAAACAACACCGGTGCCAAATTCCATCTTTGTTAACGTATCTGCAATAATAGGAACAACTGCATTGCTGGCTGGTATTGTTGCGGTTTTTCCAACAAATTGGTTGTATCTTTTGTCATCGGGATTGACTGAAATTGCGATGCACGCCATCATCAACTCTGGACGGGTTGTTGCAAAGACTAATGGTTTGCCTAATGATGTTTTTACTTCGACACTGACAAAATCGGCTTGCTTTTCTTTGTCCTGCAACTCTGCCTGTGCAATCGCAGTTTTACATTCAGGACACCAAATGGTGGGCGCTTCTTTCTGGTATGCACGTTTTTTTTTGTACAAATCGATAAAACTCCACTGTGAGACTTTTCTGCAATGCTCATTGATTGTGGAATACATGACGTTGAAATCGCAGGAGATGCCGAGGTTTTGCCAGTCGCCGACGAATTCTTGGCGCAATTCGTTCAATGTTTTTGTGCACAGCTTGATGAAATCTTCACGCGGCATTTCAGACGGCTTGACGTTCTTCATTTTTTCTATCATGCGCTCTGTAGGCAAGCCGTTGTCATCGGTGCCGAAAGGGAAGAATACGTTGTAGTTGCTCATGCGTTTGTAGCGTGCAATGAAATCCTGCTGGCTATATGAAAAAGCATGACCGATGTGCATCCTACCAGACATGGTTGGAGGTGGAGTATCAATGGAGAAAAGCTTCTTTTTTGATTTTGAATCAAATGAGTAGATGTTGTGCGTTTTCCAATAGTTCTGCCAGTGCGTTTCGCGCTCCTTGGGGTTGTATTGGTCCATACCGAGAAAAATAAGAGGTTGATTTAAAAATGCTACGGCAGCAAATCCAATGTTTCTTCAATCGCGTTGAAATCGTCTTCTGCGGTCTGGATGTTTAGATAGTCATCAGGTTGCTGGGGTTCTTCCGTAGGCTCGATTTGTACAGGAGGTAGTTCTGACACTGTTGGTGTGCATGCGACGATAAATATTACAACAAGCAATAGTATAAGCAGTTTCATTTAATCTCACTCGGCCATTTGTTTTTTAGTTT
>DATEAE010000101.1:0-3625 GCA_035288505.1 Candidatus Nanoarchaeia archaeon | reverse complement strand
ATGCCGAACAAAATCTTTTCCTCCGAAGCTCACGTGAATCTCGGCAACAGAATCAAAATACCGCAGACCATGAGCCGCAAGTATATTAGTGATGCCCGGCGTCGAGCCGCAGCCAAGAACAGCCAAAAGCTTTTTCCGCTTGAATTGCGCATGCAATCTGAGCTGCTTTTTTGTCATGTGAAACAAGCCACCTAAATCAACATAATGCACTCCAGCTTTCAGACAAGCACGCATCACCTGCAGATTAAAATAATAATTCACACAGTTGATGACAACATCAGAATTTAGAATAATCCGCGCAGTTTTAACAACATCAGTGACATCAACCGAAACAGCGGTAACGCGAGAGCTACGATGTGGTTGAGCTTTTTGTGCAGCAACGACAATATTTGCATCAGAAAAGTCTAACAAATCTTCTACAACTCGTCGTCCAATGGTGCCCGTTCCGCCTAAAACAACAATCTTCATAGCCGTGGCACAACGTGCTTGAACGCCTCGAGCGTCTTCTCCAAATCCTCTGTTGAATGTGAATAACAGGTAAACAACGGCTCTTCATTATCTTCATCGACCATGACACCATGACGAAGCAATTCTAAGTGCAGTTTAGAAAACATTACCAAATTCGCATGTTTAATATCTCTATATTCCCACGCACGTTTTTTCGTAAAGAAGAGCTGAAACATCGTCGCATAGCCTTGGATGACAAAATCAACATTACGTTCCGCAAAGACATCAACAACACCATTGATGAGCTGTTTGCCATAGCGTTGCATTGAAGCGATGACGCTTTTCCGCTGCAGCTCACGCAGTGTCGCAATAACCGCAGTGAGTGAAACCGGATTGCTTGAAAAGGTTCCGCCATGCACGACTTTTTTAGGGCCAATCTCCTGCATGATTTCTTTTTTTCCACCAAACACCGCAACAGGATAACCGTTGCCCATCGATTTTGAAAAAGTAGTGATGTCAGGCTTCACATGAAATATCTCCTGTGCCCCGCCATTTGCTAACCTGAAACCGGTTTTCACCTCATCAAAAATAAGTACAACGTTATATCTGCTGCACAATTGACGAAGATGTTTCAAAAATCCGGGTTTTGGAGGAATGACACCTGCATTACCCATGACCGGCTCACAAATAAGTGCAGCGATTTCGTTATGCCGTTTGCGTAACAATTGTTCAATGCCCTGAAAATCATTCCATCGTGCAACATGAACAAGCTTTTGCATTGCTTTTGGTATTCCTTCGGACATAAACACCGGCTTTTTTCCAAGAGCATCAAACTTCGCGTCAGTTGAGAACAGCATGTAGTCATAGGCACCATGATAATGACCTTCAAACTTAACAATTTTTTCTTTTTTAGTAAATCCGCGCGCGACACGAAGTGAATGCATCGTTGCTTCAGTGCCTGAATTCGCAAATCGCATCAGCTGCATGCTCGGCACAAATTTCCGGATAAGTTTTGCAGCGATGATTTCTTTTTCTGTATTGAGTGCATACACGGAGCCTTTGCGTTCTTCACGATGAAGTTCTTTTCTCACTGCCTCATAACTATGGCCAAGAATAACCGGCCCAAATCCAAGACGATAATCGATATACTTGTGACCATCAACATCCCAAATATGACTGCCTTTTGCCCGCGCAATATAGATAGAACATGGCATACCAACAGGACAAGTGCTTTGCCACAAGCGTGCATTTGAGCTGACACCTGCCGGTAGATACTTGAGTGCTTCACGAAAGAGCTTGTCCGACTTTTTATGTTGATACGTCATTTTTTACCGTAGACAGTGTAATGCCACGAACGTCGTTGTAACCCTGTCAAATCCACATAGACATGTTTTAATCGAGTGTATTCGTCCATTGCATACAACGACAGGTCTTTCCCAAACCCGCTTTGTTTAAATCCGCCATGAGGTGTTTCACTTGTTAATACGCCGTGCTCGTTAATCCATACCGTCCCAAAGTTCAGTTTGCGCGCCGCATCCATACAATCGCGTCCATTCTTTCCATACACGCTTGCCGCAAGCCCGTAATCGACATCATTTGCTTGCTCAAGTGCATCCTGAACAGAATCATACGTTTGAACAGCAATGACCGGACCGAAAATTTCTTCGC
Source organism: Candidatus Nanoarchaeia archaeon (assembly GCA_035288505.1). Taxonomy (GTDB): domain Archaea; phylum Nanobdellota; class Nanobdellia; order Woesearchaeales; family JAGLXL01; genus DATDXM01. The sequence goes on along the minus strand of DATEAE010000101.1, from coordinate 1,510 downwards.
GGCACACATTCATTTTCTGATGAACATGAGTAAGAATCGTCGGTTCTATAAAATTGCCCTGCTGCAACTCTTTCGCAGCTGGTCGTTTGCCACCACAGGCAATCTTCGCACCATCATTCACCGCATGTTGAATATGTTTTTCCACGCGTGCGCGATGCTGCGCGCTAACCAAAGGACCCATATCAGTGTGTTCATGTAACTGATTGCCAAGCTTGAACCGCTTCGCTCTTTTCACCATTGCACGAACAAGCGAAGCCTGCATCTGTTTCTGAACAAGCACGCGAGTAACCGCAGTACAATCCTGCCCGCCATTCCAATAGCCACCAACGACAGCGCCTTGTGCTGCCATTTCAATATCAGCATCGGGCAACACAATCATCGGAGCTTTGCCGCCCAGTTCGAGATGCACTTTTTTAACAGTTGAAGAAGCGAGCTGCATGACTTTTTTACACGTCGTCGTATCACCAGTGAGAGAGAGCATATCAACGCCACGATGCAATGCGAGAGCACCGCCAACAGATTCACCGGAGCCGGTAACAACATTAACAACACCTTTTGGAATGCCAGCTTTCTCTGTGAGTTTGACAAATTCAAGTAATGACAATGGTGTTAGAGACGCAGGCTTTAACACAAGTGAGTTACCAGCGGCGAGTGCAGGCGCAAGCTTCCAGACCGCGATAAGCAGAGGATAATTCCACGGAACAATGCCTGCAACAACGCCCAGCGGTTCGCGCCGTATCATGCTCGTGCCCATGCCGCTATATTCAGCAGCACTCTTTCCTTCAAGCATCCGAGCAGCGCCTGCAAAAAACCGCAGATTGTCAATGATAAAAAGCAAATCAGAATCGCGTGCATACTTGATGGTCTTGCCTTGGTTCGTACTTTCGATGGTTGCAAGTTTTTTTGTATTCTTTTCTACAAGCTCCGCAAGTTTCCAAAGGATTGCTGCACGTTCACTCGGCAGCTTGATTGACCAGAGATTGAACGCATCACGAGCAGCATCGACTGCGTTGTTCACATCTTCTTTGTCACCGGAAGCAACATCTGCAAGAACGTGCTGATTAAACGGATTTCTAACAGAAAAGTATTGTCCTGAATGAGGTTTTACCCAAGTTCCATTGATGTAATGATTGAATTTCATCGGTCACCTTTTTTGGTTATGAATGATTATAGGATTAGTGAACCACCCACACAGCAACGCAAAGTGCACTTTGCTAGTTGCGCTCAGCTGCTGCTTCGGCAACAAGCTGTGGGCTTCTTGCTTCATAGCACACCCAATTGGTGCTCCACAAGCTTCAAGTCCCCCCGTTCCGGAGGTAATACGCCTCTGTGCTTATCCCGTTTGACTTTACGAAATACGGGCACACACAGACTGATTGTATTTCGACCATCTGTCGTCTTTGGGTTAGCGCGTTTGAAGTTGGAAAAGCTTTGTCAAATATAAGGTTTTGTAACTACTCGATCGCAGCTAGCTGCGGGGAATTAAACCCACAAAGAATTAAAGATGATA
>DATEAE010000100.1:0-10333 GCA_035288505.1 Candidatus Nanoarchaeia archaeon | reverse complement strand
ACAAATTGTCCGGAAAAATTATCAAGACGCACAACATAACACAAAGCGCAGAAGGAAAAACAGATTTGTGGACGACGGTACTTGCGTCGGCTGTGCTGATACCGGGTGGGGATTAGGGTAAAAAAATATTAGGAATTACTACCAAGATGGTTAGCATGAGTGATTTAACTTGACGCAAGCGCTTCTTGCGGTTTTTCGTTAATTAGGTCCACAGCGAACAGAACTTTGCTTGGCTCTTCTTGTTTTGGAATATGCAAATACATCCCCACCATCGCAGTATTCGCGCTTACTGGAGTTACAACAATTTCAGCTTTTTCTATACGTTCCAGGAGTTCTGCACCGATTCCATACTGCTGTAAGAGATCAGAAGCGTTTGTAATTTCAATCCCAATGAACTTATTGTGCCTGTCTATGTCGAAGGCGATATCTCCTATAAGTAGAGTTTTTACGGATTTGCCAGGAATAAAAACATGCAAAAGGTCGTTTAGTTTATCGTAATAAAACCGAGCTTTTTCTCTCATAGAAATCAGAACGATTTTACTTATTATAAACTTTAGTCAAAAATAGTAATGTTAGCTTCAATGTGTTGCAAACATACTTATTCTCGTTTATAGTAGTCGTTGGAGCAGAAGGAAGGCGAAAAAATTACGTTAAAAAACGTATTATTTTTTTTCTTCTTTTCGTAACGGCGGACTGGGAGTCCATATATCATACTTCGCGTGAAAAAAAATCTGATATTCCCACTTCATTTGACATTATCAATCGTCACCAAAAAGTATAAAAGGATAAAGGAATTCTTCTGGTTATGAAAAGAATTTTGCTGTTGCTTATCGTGATTCTTGGCGCATGCACTGAAGGAGTTGTTCAGGACGTACAGATTCAGGAAGATGCAAATCAAGAAGATGTGGGAACTCCTTCCGTTAAAGTCGTGTATAGTGCTGCTGTCGCATCACTGAGAGATAAAGGGTTGTCGCAGCTCAATTATAAGTACTCTTTTACTTCATTGGTACAAGATGAGTTTGGTCATATGCAGACCGTTGCAAGCTATGACGTGATTGTTTTCAATGATAAAGTGAAAAAAGTGTACAGCAGCCCGCAAAAGAGAGGTTCTCGATTCTATACTGATTTTTATCTGAATAATGCTGCCCGCACCGCAGTTGCAGTATGTGCAGTTGGTGGCGTATTATGCGGAACAAACGTAAACAAAGTCGAAGATGCGGATTATGAGAGTGAAAAAGTAAGTATTACGATGAAAACTGTTCTTGAGGGTATCCCTGCTGAAGCAAAAGTGACAGGAAGTGCACTTGTGGGTAACAGAAAAGCAACAATTATTGAGTATGATAATGTCAAAGTTTATCTTGACAACTTTTTTGGTGTCCCTTTGAAAAAAGAAGTTTTTGATGGAGAGCTTATTGAAGAGCACACATTCTCGCGTGTTTCTGCGGGCGCCAAAGAAAGCGATGTGATGGTGTGAGAATGCTGTACTCACGTAATATATTCTTTAAAATGCTTTAGAAATGAGTCACTTTGATTCCGTATTTCCACCTCTCGTTGTAATTCTTGTCGGGACTCACTTTTATGTTCAGGATGATGCAGCAGACGATGGTGATTAGGGCAGAGACTGACAAGATTAGTTACGGAAGTGTTGTCATGGTTGCCGTCAACATGATGCAAATCAAGTGTTTTCCGCCACCCGCAAATAATGCATTCTGAAGCCATGAGCTTGCGATACAATTCTAATGGGATTTTGTGATACTTTCGCGCGTTATATTCTTTTACCTTGTCATAATGATGAAGTTTTGTATGGCAACCGCCACAAAGACCAAAGCTTTTGTGTTCTCTTTGTCTCCCACAGTTTTTGCATGTGATTAGAGGAGCTTTGTAGCCTTTTTTATAGCATTTGTAACATTTTTGCTTTGCATGAATCTCAGGTGAACCACAGTTTACACAATTTGGTTGCATAGCTTCCAAAGAAAATAAATGTACATTTTAATTGTTTTCGAGTATTTGAAAGTGATGAAAGTTCGCATGTGTTAAATATTATGCGAAGTGAACGCCACTAAAATATCTTATCAAAACATAAAAGATTTATTCTTCCATTTCATCTTCATAATCTACATAATCTTCTGATTTGGATGAAAAATATTTGAAGGATTCCTCAGTGAGTTGAGTGACCTCATTCATCATTTCACAGAGTAGTTCTTCAAGCTCCCCAGATAAACCTTCGAACTCCTCAGGAACATCTTCGATGCGCAACCGATGGAACCAGGCTTTTCTCTCGGCTTTGGGAAGTTGATTTACTTCAGCCACCAAACTGCCAGTAACCATTTCAATTTCCTGCAGGTTATCGTCAATCTGAATTAGGTCATCGATTAAATCTGAGAATAGCTCTTTATAGGGTTCTTTTAGTTTCCACTGCTTACCACTGAGGCTGATGACTTCTTGGATTTCCTTTGCGACTGGTTTGGATAACTCATATTTTGCAAATTGGGTAGCCATATCATTGACATTGTGTAGTGCTTCCATTGCATATTTGTATAAGACAGAGTAATCAATCTTTTTTCGCATAACACAGCAAAAAACCAAAAAGTATTTATACTTTATTCCAATAAGGCTCCGAAGGTGTTCCGAGAAGGGTTCCCTTACTGGAATGGTTTATTCGATGGAATTAAGAGGTTTGAGAGCTTATGAGCAAGAAAGTAGGAGTATACGTTCGAGTTTCCACAGAGGAGCAAGCGAAAGAGGGGATTTCTATTGATGCGCAGATAGAACGATGCAAGGCATTTTGTATCGCAAGGGGATGGAAAGTCTTCAAGATTTATACTGACGCTGGATATTCTGCCGGAACTATGAACAGGCCTGCCCTAAAAGATTTAATTAATGATATTAATGAGAAAAAGCTTGAAATTTTATTAGTTTACAAGATTGATAGATTTTCGAGAAAATTAAAAGATTTGATTTCTATATTAGAGGACCTCAAATCAAGGGGAGTTAATTTCACTTCAGTTACTGAGCAAATTGATACAACTACAGCCATGGGTGAGGCATTTTTTCAGATTATAGGCGTATTTGCACAGCTTGAACGAGGTATGGTTAAGGAAAGAGTAGAAATGGCTTTTGATAAGAAAATAAGTTCAGGAGAGGCACTCAGCAGGGCGCCAATGGGCTATTTGTATCAAAATAGCAAGCTCACGATTAACAGGGAAGAAGCTCAAAAAGTAAAAGAAATTTTTGAGATGTGGGGAGCAGGAATCAATTACAAGGAAATAGCAAATAAGTTTAATATCCCAATTTCCACACTCTACGAAATCGTCAAAAACCATGCTTATATAGGAAAAGTTAAGTACAGAAATCAACTTTATGATGGCACCCACAAAGCGATTATTGAGAAAGAACTATTTAACAAGATCAATACACAAAATAAGGTTTAAATATTGCATAAAACTTTTAGTTTTTGATTGAAAGGTGTAGCATCAGCATAAAATGTTAAATAAATACAAATTTTAATTTTTGATTGAAGGTTTTATTTGAGATTACAGAGCCAGTTGCTACGAAAGGAAGAAAAAAGAAAAAAATAGTTTTTGAAGTTTTAATTTTTTTGAATTACAAAAGTGGTTTCAGTTTGATGTTTTTAAAAATTTAGAATCGCCGAAACATTCTATTTTTTCTTAAATGTTTTAGAATCAGAACCATTCGAACTTAAAATAAAACTTTTAATTTTTAACTAATTAGTTTGGTTACGAAACCTAGAAAACTAAAATGTAACGAATTTTTTTCTTCCTCAAAACTGGTCAAAAATTAATTCGCGACAAACGATTTCAACGACAAATTAACAACGTTTTCCTTCGCCTGTACTTCTTTAAACACAGGGTCCATCTTGATGTATGCTGTCGTGTTAAAATGCGATTTTAAGATAGGAACGCCTTTCTCAATCAAACTTGTGATAATGTCTATAACCAAACCTTCAGACAGATTTGATTGTTGTGCCAAATCAGTATAACTCTTTGGTACTTCTTCAGTATAAAGAATGAGAAACACTTTTTTTTCTTCGTAATTTAACGGTTGAACGATTTGTCGTCTTTTATTGCCCATCATTCGTTCAATGTGATCGAGCCGTGCAAGGACCTGATCAATCCGTTGGTCAACAAGCTGTGTATAGGAGTAATTTGCCTGTATTTCGCTCGTATTATCGTTAATAGCTGACAGATACTCGTCAAGCTCTTCACGAATCTGCGTGAGCATAGTCCTTGTTCTACTTTTAAAGATTGCCATACACCAAAACTCGCTCTGAAATCCAACCCCAAAACTGTATTTTAGGAAAGTAAAGGGATTTATAAATATTATGTTTTATAATGTTTATGTAAAATTTTGTCGACGATAACTCATTCCGATAGCTGTTTCGGCAGGTAAATTTTTTCTCCGGATTCCTGAATAAGCTTGCATTCCGGTTCAATCTCTTTGATTAACCGATAGAAACTGCTTTTTGAACACAGTTTCTGCTCGTCGACAATAAGCTCTTTAAGTTGTACGGCCGAAATTTTTTGGTATTTGCTGATGGTGTTCATAATGATGTTTTTCATGTACGATTTGCTGTTTTTTGCAACGTTTTTCACTATTTTTTGTTTTAATGCAGTACTTTCTTTCATTCGGTCGACGCGCTGTCGCAGTTCTTGCAATGCATTGTGTTGCGCATCGTGCAATGTTGCGACAACACTCACTTTTTGATGCAGATTATCTAATCTTTTTTGTATCTGCTGCAGATGTTGAAAAGGAGACTGGCGAGCGACATAATTTTTTACTTGCTGTGATGTTGGAACGGAACGCAAATGAGCATGAAGATTGGTGATAGTGGTGTGTTGCTGTTGTATTATTTGTTCCTGCTGCTGCGCACGTGCATGAAGATAATTAATCCAGTCGTATAATAATGAAGTGTCTTTTTTGACGTTCGCAAAAGAATCATGAAGGTGTTGATGTAATTTATTTGTCCACAGTCCCATGAGCAAAAGGATGTGAAATCGGATTAAAAAGCTTTCCCTGCCAAAGTCCCAGTCTCAGTCCCAGTAATAGATGAGACTGGGACTGGAATAAGCTATTTTTAGGACTGTCTCAACACGGTTCTGGGACTGGTTGGGACTATATTGGGACTGGCTTACGACGACAAGATAGTTTAGCTGGGACTGAAGTGTTAGTCTCTGGGACTTGTGCGGAAGAGTTGCAGGATGATTATAGGACAACGTTTTTAAACCAAGCCGTATGTGATGTGGTAATGAACTGGACAAAGAAAAGGCTCGCAGTTGAATTGTCAAAATTGCACAATTTTGGAAAAGTTGATGTTGAACTGGAGCAGTACGCAACACCCAGTGAAATTGCAGCAGACTGGATATGGAACGCTGCGATGAATGGCGACATTGTAGGAAAAGTGATTGTTGATGCTGCGTCTGGACCGGGTATATTAGGATGTGGCGCGTTGCTGATGGGCGCGAAAAAAGTAATTTTTGTAGATAAGAGCGATGAAGCGCTCGAACTGGTCAAAAAGAACGTTGAAATGCTTGAACAAGCTTATTTTATTGGGAAAAGTGAGAGTTGGTGTGGGGATATTGAAGATTTTAAAGGAAAAGCAGATGTTGTTGTTCAAAATCCGCCATTTGGGACGAAGATAAAGCACACGGACAAAGTATTTTTGGAAAAGGCGTTTGGTGTTGCGCCTATTGTTTATAGTATGCATAAGATTGAGACAACGCAGTTTGTTGAGGCAATGGCACGTGATCATGCGTTTCAGATTACGGGCGTTTGGATGTACGATTTCGGGTTAAAGCAGACATTACCATGGCACAAGAGCAGGATGTATTATGTCAAAGTAGGATTGTGGCGAATGAGCTTAAAAAAGTAGAAAAGTGAGAGTTGGAGGCTTAAATGGCACAATATTCTAAAAGAGAGTGTTTAGAGATGCGAAAAATAATTTTTGAAACTAACGATGCGTTATTTTCACTGTCAAACTCTGCGGCTTTCCTTTGTTAACATATTCGTCGTAAGGCAGTGATATTTTGAGTGCGCCTATCGTTCCGTCGGGATTCTCACTTTTTCCAACATAATTGACAAGTACAATTTTATAAAAAATTCCGAACATCAGGTCATCTACTGTTCCATCATCATCTTTTAGCCATGCAGGCATGTCGTATTGCCCAACCGATTCAATTGTGCCTGGAACTCTTGTACATTCGCTGAACTGAAAAGCGCGGAAATTATAGGTCTTTTCCGGAGGTACAGCTAAAGAAAAGGTGCTTATCGGCAAAGTTGTTTCTAATGTCATAACCCCAAACCGTCAAGAAACCTTTATAAATCCAACGCTTGTTTTTGCTGCAATGGAAGTTTCTATTCTCGAAGAAAAGAAAAAAAGGCTTGTTGTCGAGCTTAAAGGCGCAAATCACGGCTTTGGCCATGCGCTTAAAAAAGAATTGTGGAACGACGATTCTATAACCGTCGCAAGCCACGTCGTAGAACATCCTGTCACCGGTGTGCCGAAGCTCGTTGTTGAGACAAATAATGAAGGCGATCCACGGGAAGCACTGAAAAAAGCTATTGAGCGACTGAAGAAAACGACTGAGCAGTTTAAGGTTGAATTGAAGAAAGTGAAGGCGTAAGTTACGCGATTTCCTCATTCTTAGAAAAATATAAATATACATATGTGTACACAGACTTTATGACAACAAAAACAATTGCTATCATGGACGATGCGTACAACCTCCTGGCGCAGCGAAAGCATGAGGGAGAAAGCTTTTCTGAGGTTATTAGGCGTGTGATGGGTACGAAAACAGACATTATGAAATTTGCGGGGGCTTGGGAAAAGGTATCTGAAAAGGATGCTGAAGATATGAAAAGAAATATTCGAGAACTGAGAAAAAAATCGACGAGGGAGTTGTTCAAATGATAGGTCTTGATTCTGATTGTATCATTGATTTTCTTCGTGGGAAAAAAGATGCGGTTGCAATTGTCGAGAAGCATAAAGAACATATTGTGGCAACAGACGTTAACATATTTGAAATTTTCATGGGAATTTATCTTAAAAAGATGATGAACACAAAAGAGCAAGAAGCGGCTCGGTTATTTTTCAGTTCATTACAGATATTAGAGGGTACAGGTTGGGGAATACGAGCTGCACAAGTATTGAGTGCTCTCATCAAACAAGGAAAAGAAATTGAACAAAATGATTGTCTGATTGCTTCCATATTGACCACAAATGGTTGCGATGGAATTATTACGAGGAATAGTGATCATTTTTCCAGAATACCACACTTGAAAGTTGTTGCATATTGATACTGTGATTTATTTGTTCTGAACAAAGAACGTCAGTCGTTGGAGCAGAAGGAAGGAAAAATATTTATTTTTTTTAACGTTTAATTTTTTTTACTTCCTTTCGTAGCGGCACGACAGTCTTACTTTTTACGTGGGTGGCTGCGACAATAACCAAGTTTGAGTAATTCGTCGAGAGAGCTATCTTTAACGTTCGCACGTACCCCGACGAGACGGACCCTAAAGTTGTCAAGGCTGCCGTCGCCGAAGGCATCAGCCCTGTCGTAAGTCCTGCCGAGGACAAGCGCCCTTTCAATCAACCGAGCATCTTTCGGAAAATAAATTCCCATTGCTTCGTTTCTTTTATACACATCTCTCATCACCTTGAATTTTAATTCAGCAAGGCGACCAAGCAATTCACTGTCATTTCTCACAGTCGCCAGCCAAAATTTGTTTTGAGGAACTTCGCTTTCTTTGAGTTTACGATTGGCATACCGTCCATATTCAGAGCGTGGGAATCGTAGAGCGTTCTCAGGAACGGTTTGCAGTAGTATCCCATGTTCAAGAAGAGGAGTTTCTGAAGTGATTGCAGCAAGTGCAGGCGAATTGGAATTCAAGACGAGTTTGTCTGCTGTTCCAGCAATGCCCATTGACGTGCCAAAATAGTTTGAGTTCCATGGACCAATATCTTTTTTCTTCCATTTTTTGTTTTTCGGCAAAGCATCAAGCTCCTCGTATTGTTTTTTCAGAATATCCTGTGGTCCGAGAATCGAACTAAACTGAGGACGAAGATTGCAATAAGTATCATTTTCCCTAACATCCATTTCTCCTGCTTTATAGCCGAGTTCCTGTGCAGTAACCATTTTTAGTGAAAAAACTGAGTTCTTTTATAAATTTTTGCGACTTTTAAGTAACAACGTTAAATAGCCGAAGTCTTTATAAATAACCTGCTTTTTGCACCATAACCCGATAACTATCGTTTGATAGGAGGGAACCAGAGAGTCCATTCCGTATGGCTTCTGTTCTTTTCTATTGACTAATGATTGTGACGTGGAACCTCATGGACAAAGCACGCGTTATCAAAGCTGTTGAACAGTTGGCTGCGGAGAAGCAGCGCAAGTTCCAACAGAGCTATGACTTAGTCATTACATTAAAAGATATCAATGTCAAGACGCAGCCCATCGATACATTCATCGTTTTACCTCATTCTCGCGGAAAACAAGTGAAAATATGCGCGCTCGTCGGTCAGGAACTTGCGGAACAGGCAGGCACTGCATGCGATTTAGTCGTACGAGAAATGCAGTTTGACGCCTACAAGGGAAATGCAAAGAACACGAAGAAACTTGCGAAAACATACGATTTTTTTATTGCTCAGGCGAATTTAATGACGCAGATTGCAGCAGTGTTTGGTCGAACGTTCGGTCCCAGGGGTAAAATGCCCAATCCAAAAGCAGGTTGTGTCGTTCCGCCGCAGGCAAATCTGTCGGTGTTAAAAGAACGTTTACAAAAAACAGTGCACGTCAAAACAAAAGAAGCGTTGATGTTGCAGTGTATCATCGGCAACGAAAGCATGAATGCAGCCGAAGTTGCTGAGAATGTTGTCACTGTCGTTCAGCAGATTACAAAAATTCTGCCGCAGGAAGAACAGAATATTGCTCGTGTGTATCTCAAGAAAACAATGAGCAAGCCAATCACGGTGTAATATGGTCAGCGTCAAGAAAAAACAAACAGTGGACATGCTGGTTGAAAAGCTGAAAAGCTATCCTATCATTGGCGTTGTTAATGTGACATTGTTGCCTGCAGCTCAATTACAGAAAATGAGGCGTAGCCTGAGAGGCAAAGTTGAACTCACCATGGCACGACGGCGTATTCTGCAGCGTGCAATCGAAGCAAGCGCTGACGGTGCCAAAGAACTTATCCCACATCTTGGCGGAATGCCTGCATTATTGTTTACGAAAGAAAATCCTTTTTCACTCTATAAAACAGTCCAGCAAAGCAAGAGCAGCGCTCCTGCAAAACCGGGACAAACTGCTCCGATGGACATTGTTATTCCGGCAGGGGCAACACCATTTGCACCCGGTCCAATCATCAGCGAGTTTAGCACCGTTGGCATTAAAACTGGTGTTGAAAACGGTAAAGTTGTAATCAAGCAGGATTCTTTAATTGTAAAAAAAGGCGAAGTTATCAACCAGAAAGTTTCAGATGTTTTGAAACGTATGAGCATCGAACCAATGGAAATCGGGTTGAATATCGTCGCTGTTGTCGAAAATGGCGTTGTGTTTACCGCAGATCAACTTCACATTGATGAAGATGTATTCAATGAGAAATTAATGAGCGCAATTTCCGGCGCACGAAATCTCGCAGTTGACATGTCATATCCTGCTGCTGACATCATCGAATTACTCGTACAGACTGCGTTCAGAGAAGCAAAGGCAGTTGCACTTGAAGCTGGCGTCGTCAGCAAAGATACCATTGAAGAAATGCTAGGTCAAAGCGAGCGAACTGCACAAGCACTGATGCAGGAAACACAAAAAGCTTAAAAACAGTATAATTACGCGTCCAATAGAGATGCTCACGGGAGGAAATTAAAATGGAATATGTCTATGCCGCATTACTCTTGCACAAAGCAGGAAAGAAGGTCGAAGAAACCAGTGTCAAAAAAGTGTTGGAAGCAGCGGGCGTTCATGTTGAAGAAGCTCGTGTCAAGGCATTAGTTGCAGCACTTCAAGGTGTTAATATTGATGAAGCTATCAAAAAGAGCGCAGTGGTAGCAGCAGTCGCAGCACCTGCAGGAAACGCAGCAGCGGCCGCAGCACCAAAAGAAGATCCTAAGAAGAAAGCTGAAGAAGAAAAGAAAAAGGAGGAAGAAGCAGCTGCTGGATTGGGCGCCCTCTTCGGGTAATTTTTTTTCTCTTCTTCTCCCTTGTCATGGAAAACAATTTCAAAGAATTTGCGGAGCAGAAGAGTATTGTTCTTTCTTTACGTCAGGAATTAAGAAGTTTATATGACAAGCTTGATCCGCTTGTTGCAAAAAGAAACGTCT
>DATEAE010000099.1:0-4590 GCA_035288505.1 Candidatus Nanoarchaeia archaeon | reverse complement strand
AGATAACTTTAAATATCAGTTGATAACATAAGATATCAAATGAAAAGAAATAATATCAGAGAAACAATAAAAGAATACTTCTATAACAATCCAACGAAAAAACTTCGAGTAAGACAAATCGAGAGAGAATTGAGCCTTTCTCTGCCTTCAGTCATACGTTATTGCAAAGAATTGGAGAAAGAAGGCATCCTAAAGAAAGAATCAATTTCAAATATCCAAGTTTACTCTGCAGATAGGACATCAAAGAACTTTCTCATTGAAAAGAGATTATTCAACATAAAATCAATCCACAATTCAGGCATTATCGACTTCCTTATCAAAGAATATTCAAATCCCGTAATAATTCTCTTCGGTTCACATTCAAAAGGTGAAGACATCGAAGAAAGTGATATTGATATCTACATCGAAACAGCAAAAAAACAGGATTTTAATCTGCAAAAATATGAGAAAGTGTTACAAAGAAAATTCCAAATTTTCAATTATAAAAACATAAGAGAAGTCTCAAATCCACATTTAGCAAATAATATAGTGAATGGAATAATCCTAAACAATTTCATTGAGGTGTTTAGATGAAAGAAGCCTCATGGAACGATTGCATATCGTCAAGCGCATCAAGAAAGATAACGCCCGACAAAGAAAAGGCAAAATCACTGATAGAGACAGCAGAAGGAAGAATCGAAGCGTCTAGAGAAATAAATGAGAAAACTGCAAACTACGTCTTCGAAGATTATTACTCATCGGTGCTTGAATTTTTGCATGCCATAGTTCTCTTAGAAGGCTACAACGTAAGCAATCATGTGTGTTTAGGATATTATCTCAGAGACGTCCTCAAAGAAGAGCATTTATTCAGAATATTCGACGATTGCCGTTACAAAAGAAATTCATTGGTCTATTACGGCAAGAGAATGGATTTTGAAACAGCAAAGGATGCAATAAAGAAGGCGCAAAAAATGATTACAGAATTCAAGAAAATAATAAAAACGTAATTTGTCAACCCCCCCATTCTTTAATCTCCAATGAACCGTTCTCCAGACCCAATCACCGCAAAGCTTAAATAACCAAACATATACAGATATATAAGATTCGTTATGGAAATTACGCTTAATTTAAAAATAAGAAAAGAAGCTCACCGCAAGATAGCATACGCTCAAGACATAATAATGCAGGTGCTATATGAAGCGCTACCCAACACAGTTTTTCATGGGGGCACAGCTATATGGAGATGTTATGGCGGCAACCGTTTTTCAGAAGATATTGATGTATACCTATCATCAAAAGAAGTTAACTTATTTTTCGAAAAACTAAAGCAACGAGGATTTAAAATTCTCAAGAAACGCATAAAAGATAACTCCCTGTATTCCCTATTGGAATTTGACAGAATCGAAGTGAGATTTAAAGCTGTTTTCAAAAAAGTTACAGGGATTCTCAAAGAATATGAAACAATTGATGGAAACAAACTAACCGTGCGCACATTATCCGCTGACGATCTGCTGAGCGAAAAAGTCAATGCATGCATGAAGCGCGGCAAAGTGCGTGATTTGTATGACATTTTCTTCCTCCTGCGTTATGTACAGCCTCCAAAAAAAGAACTGCAGGCGATAGAAAAAGCAAAAATAGTTGACCCTGAAAACCTCAAAGTCATAATTCTTACCGGGCTTGTCCCAAATATCAGCGACATAAAGAGGTACATTGCACAATGGGGAAAATAAAACATATTCAGAAGGTACGCGACTACTTTAAAAAAACACATGTTGCACACATCCGATCAATAAAGAACATAATACAAAATGAAAAGTATGCTCATCTTTTGATTCATCAGATGCTGAAAAAGAAAGAAATATACAGAATCGCAAAAGGCTGGTACTCACTGTCTCAGGATCCCACGCTCGTCGTGTTCTGTTTTAAACCATCGTATCTCGGATTACAGGAAGCGCTCAGCATCCACAACTTATGGGAGCAGGAAACCAATACGATAGTGATCACAACGCAGATCATCCGCGAAGGATTGAGAAAAATAAATGAAAGTAATGTCATAATGAAGCGCATCCCGCCGTCACTGTTCTTCGGTCTAGAATACAAGCGCTATGGAAACATCGACGTCCCCGTCTCAGACATTGAAAAAACAGTGTTGGATATGTTCTACTTCAAACAGCCAATAGATAAAGAATTACTCCATACGGTCAAGAAGAAAATAGATATTAAAAAACTAAAGGCATACAGTAAAAGATTTCCAGCGAGCACGAGAAAACTGGCAGAAAAGATCCTAAAAATGTAACGCGAAGTGACCTAAAATAGATATGATTATATACTACATCTACTTTCTTCTTATCAAGGTGAACTTTGATGAGAAAACCACGTAAATTGGATATTGGATGCCCAAATCGAAAATGTTTGTCGTTCGACAAAATAGGTCTAAAGAATATTGTACGAAATGGAAAACAACCTAATGGAACTCAAAAATACAAATGCAGAGATTGTGAACGGAATTTTGTTCGCACAATCAATACGCCATTTTTTCATAAGCATTTGAAAAAAAAAGAAATAGCATTAATTTGCAGACATCTTTCCGAGAAAAATGGTTTTCGCGCTATAGCGCGAATAACACATCATCATCTCGACACAGTAAGAGATGTTGCAGATAAAGTTGCGCGACATTGTAAGAAGTTTAATGACTATTTTATTAAAGAGTTGAAACTGACACCTGTTGAAGTAGATGAAATGTGGAGTTTTGTAAAAAAAAAGAAGAAAATTGCTTAACTCCGTATCTTCGCGGTGCAGAAGTAGGAAATGCCTATTCCTACCTTGCCTACAAAAAGAAAACACAGTTCTTTGTCTGTTTTGTCGTTGGTAAATGGAATGATTGCACTTGTGGCGAGTTCTACAAACTTCTAGCCTCGCGGATGCGGCTACCAACGATGAAAAGAAAGTTGACTATTATCTCTGATGGCAATGAGCAGAACACCGGTGGAATAAAACATGCGTTCCCGCAGGGAACGATACGTTATGGACGGCGCAAAAAGATTCGAAAAAGACAGCGAATTCTTGGGATTGTAAGTGAGAAAGTTCTTGGAAATCCAAAGATAGAAGACATTGCCATCAATCAGATCGATGGCTTCTGTTCAAAATTACGTGAGCGCATTTCGTGCTTCACACGCAAAGCGCGAAGCTTTGCAAAACGTAAAACGTGCATTGAAAATCGTTTAGAGATTTTTAGTGTGCAACATAATTTTATGGAAGCCAAGAAAAGAAAAACACCCGCGATGAAAGAAGAATTAACTGCACAAATATGGAATTGGGGTGACGTTTTGCATGTGCGATTATCATACTTAAATTAGGTCACTTCGATGTAACGCCCATCATTTTGTCACCCCCCCCCAGTTGTTCTAAATTATTAAAAGCAGAATGTACATTTCTACAAGTTTACAAAAAAGGTGATATACAATGGTAAAGATCAACATAAGAGATTCTTCAAAAAAATATAAAAAATTCATGCCAAAAAATTTTAATGCGATCCTTATAATAGGTGTAGTTCTCGTGGTAGCTGTCATTATATCTACCCAAGGTTTCCGTAATTATGGTTCTGCAATTCAAACATTATCACAGGAAGAAGCAGATGCCCAGCTGCAAAGTTACGCGCAAAATCTGAGGCTGACAGAAGACACATTGCCGGCAAATGCAGATGTGACAACCGTTGAAGAAGAAGGGTTTACTGCACTTGCTTTCGACCCAGGTGAATCACTCAATATAAATAATTTTGAATATCCAACTCAACAATCTGTAGCATTTTGGGTTAAATCATCTGCCGACGGCCCAATAGTTGATTATAACGCTGGAGAATTTATAATAAGTATCGAAACAGACACCGTTAAAGTTTCTCATAATACGGGTGCAGAAATCGCAAAAGCAGTGCGACCTAATACATGGGAGCATGTGACAATTGTTCAGGATGGTCAGCAATTGCAGCTTTATGTAAACGGAGATGTGCCAGCAACTGCTGCATTTCCATCTTCTTCAAACACAGGTGAATTTCGCATAGGCGGAACATCATTCGCAGGCTTAATTGATGATGTAGTTTTGTATGACACACAATTAGATGGCGAAATTTTATTTAGTGCATATGGCGGATTACGAGACTCAGACAGCGACGGGATAGTTGATATAGCGGATAATTGCCCCGCAATTTCAAATGAAAACCAGATAGATGCTGATGCAGACGGACGTGGTGATGCATGCGATAACTGCCCAGATTCACAAAACTTTGAGCAACAAGACAATGATAATGATGGTGTAGGCAACGCATGTGATACAGACGATGACAACGATCAATGGCAAGATAGTGTTGACTTATGTCCATTCAGCCCCCAATCCACTTCTGGTCCACAACTTGATAATGATGGTGACGGACGAGGAAACGCGTGTGACATATGTGAAGATGTAGCAAACTCATTACAGGAAGATTTTGATAACGACGCAGTTGGAGATGTCTGCGATGTATGCCCGCTTGATTTTCATAATGATGAAGATTTAGATAACGTTTGTGGAAACATAGACAATTGTCCTGTCGCGGCAAATCCAAATCAGGAAGACGCT
>DATEAE010000098.1:0-5074 GCA_035288505.1 Candidatus Nanoarchaeia archaeon | reverse complement strand
CCAGTCACTAAAGCTCTTGCATCAGAGCCAACCACATCCGCTTTGAATGATTTATATGCATTTGTCTCAATTCCGCAATGTGCAAAAACCCAAGAGCTTCCTTCTCTATAAAGCAGTTTACTTCGTTGACTTGTTCCAGTCAAATCCATGAACGTTACACGACCTATTCACTCTCAATAGTCCCTGCATAATAGTTATCAATATACCCAAAAGCATTTAATATCTGTGTATCGTATCCTCTCCCATGAACATTGTCTTTTTAGGCGCGCCAGGAACAGGCAAAGGCACCGTTGCAGCACGAATGGCAGCCGACCAGAAATTTACGCATATCGCTCCGGGCAATCTTTTTCGTGACGAAGTGAAAAATGCTTCATCGTTAGGAAAAAAGATAAAAGAAATGATTGAAACCGGTGTTCTCGTTCCCGACGAAATCACGAACCAGCTTATAAAAAAACATATCAAGAAAAACAACATTTTTGATGGCTATCCGCGCACATTAAATCAGGCAGATGTACTGGAGAAGCTCGTCAAATTGGATAAAGTCATTCTTTTTGATATGTCCGAAGAGCAGATTGTCAAGCGTTTAGGTGGTCGCCGTACCTGTCCAAATTGTCAGGCAATCTACCATATGGTTACCATGCCTCCAAAGAATGTAGGAAAGTGTGACCGTTGTATGGCAACACTCGTCCAGCGAAAAGATGATGCGCCTGATGTTGTCAAACATAGGTTCAACGAATTCCATCAGAAAACCGCACCGCTGATTGACTTTTATAAACAAAAGAAGCTACTATTCTCGGTCGATGCCGGCCATGACGTTGATACTGTTTTCAATGCAGTGAAAAAGATAGTGAAAAAGTAATTATTTTTTGAGAATTCTTTTTGCTTCAGCTTCGGTGAGGGGCAACAAGTTGTCATCTGTTTGTGCTGGTGTTCGTAAGCCTGGTATTTGTGAGCGCACAAACTCTATTCTTGTGACATTTAACAATGAATATGCTGGTGCCTCGGCGACTTGTTGATGCAATTCGACTTCTCCTCCAATCGCTCTTGCTTTGTAAATGCCAGGAGGTTGATAACCCTGATTGTTCGTGACAATCACAACACGATGGCGATGTCCATACTCGTCCTGTAACAAACCATCAAGCTGAGAAGCGACTTTCTCCGCAGTTGTACTACTCCATGTTGCCAGCCGAGTTCGATGAAAATCGTCCAGCACCTCATCAAGCGCGACCTGCTTCTCGGTTAAAGTATTGTAAATCATATGTACATCCCTCAAACAACCATTTATTAAACTATCGACGCTAAACAAGCATTATTCTATAAAAAACATCTGCTTCACAACCATCGTCGCATAGCTTCCTTTCGGCAGTTCAAATGATAGAATAACTTTTTTTCCCCCAACAAAAAACTCATCATTCGCTACAGTCGATGTAAACTTCTTCACCGGCACAATCATCTCTCTCATAATTCCTTCAGAAGTAAGTTCCGGAATTTCCCGAATGATAAAATCCCGAAACGTCATATTCTCGCGACGCATAACCTCATCAATGATCTCTCGCACATCCTTATCTTTAACAACAGTATCGAATCCTATAATTGGAATTTCCCGATTCTTTATTTTTGTTTCAGGAAAAGCAAGCTGTCCCAGACTGTATGAAATTCGCCTAAATTTGCCCGTCTTCTCTATTAATTGCTCCACTGTATCATTCCACAGCTTGCTTTGATAGGCATGCACCATCATGCGCAAGATTTTCAACGGTACTAAACGAAGCGCTCCAACAGCATTTGTTTTATTTCTCAAAAAAAAATCAAAAACTTTTTTATTATAATCTCCTTCTCCAGAAGCAATCAACTCCGCTGCTTTCCTAAAATTCTTTCTGACAATTGCTTGTCCAACCTCAACATTATTCTGTGAAAATCGTTGTTCGTCAAAATAATTCACCATTGTTTTAACTTTTCTTATCTTTGTGTCCTGCACATCGCGCACAACAATTCTAAACCTATTTCCTTTCAAATCTCCGAGAGAAATTGGCACATCTCCAAAACCATAGAATGTGAGAGTGATATTCCTGACTTTCACACGCTCGATGCTTTCTCGAATAATTTCAGCGGAGCATAACTGTTTTGTAACAGCTTTTTTGTCTTTGTTCCCTGCAAATCCTATTCTTTTGTGCATTACCTGTGAAATTCTGTCAACCGCATCCTGTGTTGTCATGTTTCTTTTCTCAAGCCAGAAATAACAATAGCGTCCTTTACTTTTTTTTACATTGGTGATTTCTTCAACAACAAAATCCTCAGGAATGTGTTTAACTATCATACCCTCATAATTCCCGATACGTTTTTAAAGCCAGTGGTGCTTTGCATGGCATGAAAAAAGGGGTCATAGTGCTTTTTATACTTCTTATTCTTGGAGCATGTAGCCAAAACGACTCGTCAGTGAAAAACATTCCCACCGACCGCACTATCGGCGTTGTCGGCTGTTCCAATACATTCCAGTCAGTCTATGGGTATCGCTGGGCAGGCGGCAACCAATTATGGTATGTCCATCGCGACAACATGCATGATTACGATAGCGGTGCGGTCATGCAATGGGTAAATGACCGTGACTTCTGGGAAGTGTTTGATAAATATCTATCACAAAACTCAAAAACCTCAAAAGTGTGGTGGCAGCTTTGTATCCCGCAGGACCAATCTCATGTCACTGCTGAAGAAGCTACAAAAGTAATCGAGGAACTACGCAAAAGAATTGCAAACGTTCAAATTTATGTGTCGCCACTTTCTGATTTTCCAGATTATCCTTGTGAAATAACAGGCATTGAAGGGGTGGAGCGCGCAAAATCACTGGCAAAAGAGCTTGATGAGATGCATGATGATGTTTTTATGGGGCCAATCCTCGGGCCGCTCTACGCAAAAGAGATAGGAGAAGAAGACCATTGTCATCCGAACGAAGAAGGCATGGGAAAACTTGGCAAGCAGCTGAAAGATTTTTTTGATGAAACACCTGAAGAAGATGCTGGTGATAACACATGAAAAAGCTGATAATAGTAATTCTCCTCTTGGCACTTTGTAGTTGCACTCAAACAAGTCCTGATGTTGATGACTCCCTTACCATCGGTTTCATCGGCTGTTCCAATACTCGTGAGACTGTTGAAGGGTATCATTATGTTGGTGGCACCAAGATGTGGGATTATGAACGGCATTATGGTTCTGGCACTCTTCTGGACTGGTCGCGAGATGTGGACGACAGTACATATTGGAATGTCTTTGACAAGCTTTTGAAAAAATACCCAAACACGAAAACGATATGGTTGGAGCTTTGTATAATGGACAAAGAGAGGACAACAAGCTACGAACATGCCAATATTATATTAAACGAAATTCGCAAACGCATTCCGAGCGTTGTTATCTACGTGTCCGCGCTGGCAGAGTACACAGATGGTGTATGTGAGATAACGGGAACATGGGGTTTGGAGAAAGGAAAAGAGTTAGTGCAGGAAATAGACCTGAAAAATCAGGATGTGTTTCTCGGTCCTATTTTAGGTCCTATGTCTGCGAAAGAAACCGCAAAAGATGGCTGTCATCTCAGCAGTCCTGATGGAAAGAGAAAACTCGGAACGCAATTAAAAGATTTTTTTGATGGTAGTAACCAAGTTCAGCAAACTATCGAGCCTGAAACAGCTTCCATTTTGGGAAAATCAGAAATCTCAGCATTACCTGAAATAGAAAAGCCTGAATTCGAACAACCTTGGCAAGACCGCGTCAATGCAGCTTTGGCAGAAAGTGATTGCCCACCAAAAAAAAAATTAGACTATCCCGACGATTATTATCAAGGCAAACTGACTGACACACATTTACATATCCCTTCAATACCTGACTGGTCACCTTATGATGAGCCTAACACCGATGAACTCGAAGGCAGATTTGGTGGACCGGGTGCGTTCCTTGGTTGGAACGTTAAGATGAGTGAGATTGCCTGCACCATTCAGCATGAAGAGACAACAAAGAATTTTGCGTTCTTCCCGGTCTATGACGAGGACATTTCAGAATATCAATTATATCTCTGGAAAAAAACAATGGAACTCTATCCTAATCAGTTCACCCCATTCATCATGTCTTCAGGCAACGATGGTGATCCGGATGGCTTTCCAACAGTCGATGCAAAAACGCTGAAATCAATGCTTGCAGTCTATCCTGAGCTATTTGAGGGTTATGGCGAAATCGGTTTATACGCACGCGAAAACGGCGGTTCGCCCGAACTTCCGCCCGATTCACAACGCTTGCAGGAAATTTACCCCATTATAGCACAAAACAAGCTTGCGGTTTATTTTCATCTCGGTGATGGACACAAAGATAATTTTGAGCGAATATTAAAAGCCAATCCGGACATCAACTTCGTCTGGCACGGCGATCAATTATCGATGGACGAAATAGAAGATGTGCTCAGCAACAACAAAAATGCGTATTACGGTATCGAAGCTTATCAGGAAGGTTCTTATGAAATTTTCCCATTATTTGTTGGCAAAAGCAAAAGTGAGTACTTGAACGCTATGGAAAAATATTTTGATGGGATTGTAAGTGCTGCTGTTCGTACTTGGAAACCTTTTGTCGAGCGACATCCAGATCAAGTGCTCTGGGGCACTGATCGCGGTGACGCAGCATGGAATTATGACGTCGACGCTAGTCAGATGATGGTCAAGTTCGCGCGCGCTTTCATCGGAAAAATCGAGCCATCTGTTCAGGAAAAGATAGCGTATAAAAATGCCGAAAAAATTGTAGGGGGAACAACATGAAAAAAATATTATTTGCTTTACTTTTTGTCATTGCGTGTACTCAGCAGCTGCAAGGTCATGAATTAGAGCCGGTGATGTTACAGCCCGAAGATACAGCACTTGATCATCCCCCTACCGATGATGATCGGTTCAGTGAAGTAAAAACTGAGATTGATTACTGGTATAACAAGCCACCGCGCAGCATTGGCATGGAGCACAAGATGCAGATGATGAATCGACTGCTTCCGCTCGATATCCCCAAAGCAACCAAGGACGAATATGTTCAAAAACTTAATTCGATCCTTCTT
>DATEAE010000097.1:0-5923 GCA_035288505.1 Candidatus Nanoarchaeia archaeon | reverse complement strand
CCCCCATGGCACCACCACCGAACGTAACTATTGCAAGTACTGCCACAACAATAATTGTTGCTACAATAACAGCAATCGTCGCCGCTGCATTCGCCACACAATTACTGCTCTGCACTAATCTCGACGTCACGTCGACTTTTTTCTCTGACTGAAGTTCACAATCTACTGGTGTATAACTGCTAAATCCGACAATATCGCTGTACACATAATTTTCCTCATAGTTCGCAGCCGACGGAATTGGTCGCCATCCTTCTCCATCGTTGTAGAGAATGCCCATGTTCCCTCTATGTGGAATTCTGTTTTCGTCCCAAAATAATACCAATCGCTGTGGTCGGTTAAATCGTAATCCTGTAGGATCGAAATTATAGACAGGATACGACAGTTTCCATTCGATGTCCTCCTTGATGATATCATTATCTTCCGTTTCGATAGTAGGAACATCTTCTCGCACAATTTTTTCAGGATAAGTTTGTGTAACACTAATATCAGAAACATCTTTTCCATTGAGTGCCGATGTTGTTCCTGGAAGAATATACAACTGTGCTTTGTTATCGACAGAATAGATGATGTACGGAAAAACCGTTTGGGTACTACTGCTTTCCTGCATTGTTACCACTCTTTTCAATTCTGAATTCAACAATCTGCTTGCAAACGACAATGAAAAATGCCTGCCTGCCTCAAGTTCTGTCCTGTCTGTTATTGTATAAACAATGGAATCTTCTTTAATATTGTACGTGATTTCAAATGATTGCTGCTCCACCAGTTCAATGGGCGAAGAAAATTTGAATTGCGCATCAAGCTGGCGCATGTTTACTTGTGTTGCAAGTTCATACATCCTTCTAAATGGGATGTCAAAAACATCGCCGAAGTCTTCGTATTTCTTAACAAAATCCTCTCGTTGCACGGTCATTGGTATCAATACTTTAATCGCTGTTCGCTGTGCTTCAAAAGTAATGATACTTTTCGGTTTTTCTGCAGTTATCTCAAGACCATTCTCCTGTTCTAATGTGGTGAAATCAAAGCATTTTTCCAGTTCGCTATCAATTTGCTTTTCAAGTTCAATTTTTATCTGATTGAGTGTCGGCTGAATATTTGCCTTGTCAAGATGCCAGTAGGCAGTTGTATCTTTTCTTATAAGTTCAGGTATTGTAATATATCCTGCCTGTTGTCCAAGAATCACCAGACTGTCCATAGTCACAGAACGAATGCATCTTCTGACAAAGTTTTCCACATTCTGAATCTGTGAAGGGATTTCTTCTGTCTGTATTATCTGTTCTTTTGCTTCTTCTGTTGCAAAATAAACTTTCACAACAACGATAAAGAAAAATAACAGAAGTACCATGAGTCCTGCTACAGCAAATAATGTTATTTGTCCTTTTTTCATTTTGTTTTGTACAGTTTTAATTTTCCGATTTTCAGTATTGAAACATAATTGAGCTTCACCAAAGTTTTCATAATGCGAAAAGTTGTTGCGTGAGAAACGCGTGCATCTACAGCGAGCTGCTTCAAATGATACAGTTTATCCTTGTTAAATGATAGAACATCCACTATCCGTTTGATTTTCGGGTCAACCAGATCCCACCCATCCATCTACCATTTTAAGCTGCTTCTCTTTATAAAAATTTCCTTTTTTAAATAAATATTTTAAAAATTAAATATAAAATACATAAATAACATAACTATTTCAAAAATGAAATTATCCATCATCTAAAGATATTTAAGCTGCAAAAATGTCCCGAACACATGGTAGACGTACGGCTGCAACAGTACATCCAAGAGCAGCTCAACAAGGGTTATTCAAAAGAACAGATTCAGGAGACGTTAGTCCATTCAGGTTATTCAATGCAGGACATTACCGCTGCACGTCCACATCATTCAAAAATTCTTGTTATAGCAATACTTCTTACTATATCTCTCGCAGTAGTCCTCTCCGTCCTTTTTCTGCTCAGCACTGAAACAATGGTATCGGATACGCTCACTGGAGACTTAAGAATAGAAACAAGCAATATTCGTTCCGGCGAGCCGCTGTACTTCACCATCACACTGTCAAACCCTCCAGTGCGCGTGCGCTATAGCATTTTTGACAGTTCAGGTCGCGAAGTAACCTCAAAAGAAGAGTACGTTGAAACATCTACTGCCCACGACTCAATAGTTCTTTCATACTCGCTTCCACGGGGCGATTACAGGCTCGTGGCAACAGCTACAAATACTGAACTTTCTGCGTCTTTTGCTATCACTGGACAAGGCAGCTTATTCCGTCTTGTTGACGTGCGCGACGTTGAACCATTGAAAAACATTTCAAATATAGCCCAAAAGAACGCAGATGAAGCTTCTGCTTTGTGCAGCGGCTTTACAGACAACGTGCTTGCTGATGAATGCTTCCTCGATGCTGCTCTCTCAACAGATAATGACAGCTTCTGTACGTCAATTCGACGCGCGCAGCAAAAAGACAGCTGTTACTTCAACATCGTCTTTTCAACGCGACGCCTTGAATTATGTAATCTTATCCAGAATAAAGATTTAGTGGCAACATGCGGTAACCTGTAAAAATAATGAGTGAACTGTTGTTTTACGTAAACGTTCTGACGCTACGAAAGGAAGAAAAAAACTTTTTAACGTTTTTTTTCGCCTTCCTTCTGCTCCAACGACTCCACACGAAAGTTGATATCTCACTCCTATAATAGAAGACCTAATTATTTGATTTAATTTGTTAGGTCTTCTAGTATATATTAGAGGACAATAAATGTTAATTATTTATGTCCTCTACTATACAAACACACAAACCAAACATTTAAATAATAAAATACAATCACTTACTCTAAAAAGAGGGATTATGGCAGACGAACTTACGTTAACAAGGTTTCTCCTGGCAGTGATGCTGGGAACGCTATTTGCAATCGTTTATTCAATGAGAAAACTTATCATTCTTGAGCGTTACATTGCGCGCATCGAAGGTCACATCGAAAAGCTTTCAAAACACATCCTCCGAGAAGAGAGCGTTATCAGACGAAAAATCAGATAAGTGATTTAATCTCTTTTTGCAGCAGAACAATTCTCTGTGCAAAGTTTTCCACTTTTTTTTCTTTCTGTTCCTGAGCAGCAAGTTCGCCGCATTCAGGACAACGATATTCAAGATTAACTGCCTGTTCAAAATCCATGCGCACGCAATTATTCACACAGATGAAGTACTGCTGTCCGGTTTCACCGTTCACCTGACTTTTGAGCCGGTCGAGCTCTTCCATCTTCATTTTCTTGTACAAATGTCGGATATGGTCCTGTTTAAACGTCCAATAATAGATATACCATCCCTTCTTTTTGTCTTTTTTTCGTGTAAATTCGACAAGATTAGCGCCGTAGAGCCTATACAGCGTATTGCGCACCTTTTTGATGTCTTCTTTGAGAATTTCGGCAAGCTTGAATTCGGATACGTTTTCTTTGCCTTTAATCTTGCTGACAAGAGAAATCACGTCTGCGCCGCAGATGCTGCGCACCACTTCATCCATTTTCTTGTCGGTAAGTCGAACCATTGAGGAAAAGCATTCTCTGTAAAACCAGACTTTTAAATGTTTCGTGGATTTTCGGCCACAAACTGCCCAAATGTCATCCCTTGTCCCTCGGCAAGTTTCTTGGACGCCAGTCTACATATGCCCGTATCCTCGAGCTGTTCAGGACGAAGAAAATACCATTGTGTACGGTCGAATCTTACCGCCACCCATGGTTCCGCACCGAACGTAAGCGCAAATTCTTTCAGTTGAAAAATATCGTCGCGCGGAATATACTTGAGTTCATCGCGGGATGTCTTGCACTCAATCGCGACTTTTCTTTGAGGGCTCCCTGCAATGATGTCAGGAGCAGGATACCGTGACGAGCCGCTGCCCGCTACCCTACATGCAAGCCATGTTTTTGTTTCCCAAAATAGTTTGATGAGTTCTCGTTCAGCGTTTATCCCTTTGCTTTTTCGCGACATTGGTTATAATTTCACGTGCATCAGGTCTTCCGCTGCTTCAGTGTTGTCAAAAACATCCCGTGCATCTTCTTCTAAGACTTGTGCGTTTTTGTATCGTGGTGAAAAATGCACCAGATACAACTTTTTTGCCTGAGCATCATTCGCAAGTTGCGCAGCTTCTTTTGCCGTCATATGTGAATGTTCCTGTGCCTTGTCTGCGAGGTCTGAAGCGTACGTTGATTCAAGAATGAGAACATCAGCGTGCTTGCCCAGTTTGACAACATTGCTGCATGGGCGTGTATCCGTCGCATAAGCAATCCTTCTGCCTTGTGTAACCGAGCTCACATCGTCCGGATGAATCGTTTTTCCAAGATGGCTTATTTTTTCTCCGCGCTGCAACTTGCCAATCAAAGGTCCATCTGGAATTTTGAGCTGCTTTATCTTCGCCATGATAATTTTTCTTTTCTCTGTTTCAACAAACGCAAAACCGATGCAGGGAATAGTATGCTTGAGCTGCTCTGCGCAAATGATATAATCGTCTGTTTTGACGATTTCTCCCGATACGACGTCATGAGCGACATAATCAATCGTGTCTTTTCCTGCAAAGAGCTTTCTCAAAATATCGACATTCTTTGTTGTTCCTTTTGGTCCATAAATGTGAAGTGTTCCGCTATACCCAGAAGCGCCCAGCGTTTGCATTAAACCGGGCAAGCCTAACACGTGGTCCCCATGCCAATGGCTCAACAATATTTTCGTGATAATAGGAGGTTTGACACCTGCGCATCTCAACTGCCGTTGTGTTCCTTCACCGCAATCAAAAAGGATGCCTTCTCCTTTATAGAGCAACAACACGCCGGGATGATTGCGCTGTTTCGTTGGCTGCATGCAACTTGTTCCTAAAAAAATCAGTTCCATTCTACCTCGTGTAAATTCATTATCTTCGGCTGAAAGTCTCGTGTATTTCTCCGGTCAATCAAAACTGCTTTAACACCTGCTCTTTGTGCAGCAGCAATATCGCTTTCAATGCTGTCGCCTACCGCTAGTATGTCTTCCGACGTAAGCTTTAACTTTTTCATCAGCAGTGGATAGGTACGTGTATCTGTTTTTATCATTCCTTCGTTGTACGAAAGAAAGATGACATCAAACAATTCTCTGAGATTAAATTTGTCGAGCACTTTGTCAACCGACAGATTATCAGCATTGGTCAATAATACAAGTGTATAGTTTTCGCGCAGCTTCGTCAGTACTTCTTTTGTTTCTTCATAAGGCTGCGCCAATAACCAGTTTTTGTTCCACATGCCTATCATTGCATCAAGCCTTTCTTCTGTTTTATCGACGCTGAACGCGTCGCATACCAGTTCACATGCTTCAGCAAGCGAGTTAAATGGGCGTGTCATCATCACCTGTTCGAGCTGGATGACAAACGAGGGATAATCCATCTGTATTCCTAAGACGTTTCTCATCTGTTTAATCGGACTGATGACTCCCTGTTCTACTAAAGTTCCCCAAAAATCGAAGATAATTGCTTTTTTCATACAAATGTTAGAACACACAACGTGTCAAAAACCACCAGCTATGCTCGTGACACGCTGCTGCATATGCCACGACGATTGGTTTTTGAGCATGCTCAGAAATGTTTGCATTTCTGGCACACAAGAAACCTGATGGTTTCTAAGTGCGTCATATTTTCCTATGTATCACCAAAAAGCCTGAAAATCTAAATGTTTTTATAGCTTTCCTCTTTCCAACAGCAGAATGAACGTTGAAAGCAAGTTAAAACTTCTGACGCGCAACACTGCTGAGATTGTTACTCTTAACGAACTTCGCAAGCTTCTCGAAACAAAAAGCTCACCATCTGTTTATTTAGGCACTGCAATAACCGGCAGACCGCACATCGGATATTTTGTATGGGTGCTGAAGTTAAGCGATTTTTTGCGCGCAGGATTTCGGGTCAAGGTTCTTCTCGCTGATTTACAC
>DATEAE010000096.1:0-4908 GCA_035288505.1 Candidatus Nanoarchaeia archaeon | reverse complement strand
CGCTTCATTTCCAAAAACGAGAGGGAGTCGTATGCCGTACGCATCAATGCTTGGCTTGAGCTGGATTGCAGTGTTGTTGGGATTGGAAATCATGGTGCGCCTCTTGACACGAGGAATTTGCCCATCACCAAATAGTCTATCTGTGTCTTAAGAAATGTATTGATAGCATCTTCTGGGCTGCACACTATTGGCTCCGAATCGTTAAAGGACGTATTCAACACGACTGGAACACCTGTTAATTTTTCAAATTCCTGAATAAGTGCATGATATTTCGGATTTGTTTCTTTTTCAACAGCCTGAATGCGTGCAGTACCATCAACATGAACAACTGCAGGAATTATTTCTTTTCTGGATGGCAGTACACGGAACGCGCCAAGCATATACTCTGACATTGAAGGGACACCCTCAACATCAAACCATTCAGATGCTTTTTCTGCGAGCACACTGGGACAGAATGGGCGAAATGGCTCGCGGTGCTTGACTTTGTGATTCAAAAGTGCAACTGCATCTTTTCTTCGAGGATCGCAGAGCAGTGATCTGTTGCCCAATGCTCGTGGCCCAAGTTCCATTGCATCCTGGAACCATGCGACTAATTTTCCATCTGCAAGCAATTTAGCAGTGGTTTTTTCAATGTCACCATATCGTTCATACTTTAACCCTGATTTATCAAGCGCTTGCTGCATTTCTGTTTCAGCATATGCTGGGCCGAGAAAAGGACTCTTGAAAACAAAACTTCTTGGCTTATTAAGCATCTGATTCCAGACATATAATGCTGCACCAAGTGCAGTCCCAGCATCGTTTGCAGCAGGTTGGATAAATATTTCATCAAATACTCTTTCTTCTAACAGCTTTCCATTTGCAACACAGTTGAGTGCAACGCCACCAGCAAGGCAGAGATTCTTTGAGCTCGTTTTTTCTTTTGCTGATCGGGCAAGCCTGATAACGATGTCTTCAGTTACATCTTGAAGGGCAGCAGCAATATCTGCATACTTTTTCGTATCACGAGCAACATCTTTGACAGGCTCAGTTCTCTTGCTTATGCCAAAAAGAGCTTCTAATGCTGAATAATTATGACTACGAAATTGAGTGATTGTATCATCTATTGTGAAATGCCCATCATTATCGAGCTGAACAAACCTGTCAAAAACATGTCGATAGGTTTCAGCATTGCCATACGAAGCTAATCCCATGACTTTGCAGGCATCGTATTCACTAAATCCAAGATATTTACAGATTTTTTCCCATAAGAATCCAAGAGAATTGGGGAATTCTATACTCCCAATTTTTTTAAGTCTGTTGCCTCTTCCGTTGTACATCGTTGTTGACTCAAATTCGCCAATGCCATCGATGACAAGCACTGCTGCATCGTCAAAACCAGAAACGAAAAATGAACTTGCGGCGTGGCTGTCATGGTGGTCGATGTACCTAAAGGTGCCACGAAAACCTTGCTCTCGCATCATCTTTTCTACGTTTTTGTTTTTTTGAAAGAAGAGCTGTTCACCTTCTACGGTGCCAAAATCATCTGGAGTAATGCTGTACTGGTGTTCGTGCTGCGTGTTTTTTGTTAGCCTTTTTTCAGGATTGAGCGAATAGCCGACATAATCTACGTTTGTGAGTGTGATGCCTGCTCGCTTCAAACAGAAGTCAATTGCTTGTATCGGGAGCTCATCTGCATTATCTACACGTGAAGGCTTTGCATGTTTTATTCTTGTAAAACGCTCTTCTTCAGCTGCCGCTATTATTTTTCCGTCTTCGATGAGACAGGCTGCCGATTCGTGGTACGCTGAGTTAATGCCGAGGATATATGTCATTTTGTTACTCTCAAGTAAGCCATTTTTCACTTTTTAAGTTTATGTCGTAATACTTATTACGACAATCGTACACTTCCTGTCTTCTGACTGAATTCAGCAATGCTCTTGCCATCTCTCATGACATTGCCATTCCATGAATAGTTTTGTCCGAAAGCACAATCTTTATTGACAGGATAGGAACGCGCATACGTAAGCTCGATGCGGTCGCCTTTCTTTACATCAATCGGGGTTTCGATAGGTAAGTATGCGTGTTTCCAGCAATCGGATGTTTTTCTTCCCTCAATGTCGTCGCCTGAAATGTCTAATGTAACGCTGTCAGAAAGTTCAGCAACAAAACTGCCTTTGAAACCAGTGAAAGCTGCATCTTTTGTGACGTCGAACGTAGTTTTGACACTGTATACAGAGCGATCAGTTCCGTCAAATTTGAACTCTTGTACGACATTTGGTTTACTGACATACGTTGATTCTGGAAGGATACAATCATAGTACATGTTGAAAGGATTGTCTGTTTGTAGTTTTTTAAGCAAGCTATCTAATCTGTAGGCGCTGTTGATTGTTTTGCAATTCACGTTTTTTACATGGTTGTATGCTTTTACAGAACTGACTGGAACAAGTGAAGTGGTTACTTTTCGTGGAAGCATGATGCCATCTGCTTTGAGAAATTTCTGTCGAGCATCTGCAAGAATAGGAGTCATGTCTTCATTATCTGCAAGGTTACCCAAAATTTCAGAGATACATACATCTACTCGCTCTGGGAGTGTTACATCAAATGATAAGGCATTAAACACCGTGAATCTTTCATGTCCATAACTCAGCTGCGCTATGCGCTCAAGAGCTTGAGGAATTCGCTTTTCATTAACATCAATACCATACACTTTTCTTGCGCCTGCTTCCAATGCCCAGAATGCCAAAATTCCTGTGCCTGTTCCGATATCTACAACTGTCATTCCAGGCTTTACTGCTTCTTTTATTGCCCGTTCATATGCTTTCATTCTGATATTATCGTTGAGCATTAATTCGTGGAAATTATCATCCCAGCTTAGAATGTCTTCTGACAAAGGAAACCATACTTGTTCTCGGTCATATCTCATTTCTGGTTTTGTTTCGTAGCATTTCATGGGTCCCTCATTTTAATCACATGAGAGTAGTTACAATATTAGCTATTTAATTACTGCCACCCCCCAAGGAGGCTACAATAGCGAAAAATCTATAAATAGCACAATCATTTGAGGATGATGGACACGACAATTCTTGAGCGAATCGGCTTAACAAAAGGGGAAAGCAAGGTGTATCTTGCACTTCTGAAACTGCATGTAACATCAGCAGGACCACTATTCAAAGAATCACAAATATCCCGTTCAAAAGTCTACGAAATTACAACTCGCCTGATTGCAAAAGGGTTGGCAAGCTCAATTACTGAAAACGGCGTTAAGAAATTCAAAGCACTTGATCCACGGCAGATTCCTGAATATTTGGAAAAACAGAAACAGCTGATAGATATGCAAAAAAAGGAGTTTCAGAAAATTATTCCCTCGTTGCTTGCGCAGATTACTGAACAACCTGAACAGTCGGTCGAAGTTTTTGAAGGCTGGTCGGGAATAAAAAATATTTTTAATGTGTTGATTGAAGATGCAAAAAAAGGAGATGTGTGGTATGCATTTGGAATTCCTGAAAGCCTATCTGCAAAACGTGCGCTTTTTTTCAGGCAATGGAGAGAAAAGACAGATAATATTGGCATTTATCAAAAACTTATTGCAAATCCTCGAATTAAATCTTCTCCAGAACTTGCGCCATCGTCAAAGTTCAGTCAAATTCGGTATATCGATCAAGAAACGCCAACAAGCGTTGACATTTTCAATGATTGTACATTGCTTGGCGTTTGGACGGAAAAACCAATTGTGATTGTGATGAAAGGGAAAGTAATTGCTGATTCATTTCGATCATATTTTGAGAAGTTGTGGAAAAGCGCGAAAAAGTAAGCTCACTTTCCACACGGCACATTTGAGTTCGATGGCAAATCCCACTTCTTGTATACTTTTTCTGTTGGCACTATTTCAAATTTAGTTTCTCCTTTCTCATAATGAACCATACACAGATAGAGATGAGTAACGCCGTCTTTTGCAGCGCACTGCTTCATTGCATCGACCTGCTCTGGTGTTGCAATTTCAACAAATCTGTTCACAAAGTCATCATATCTCATTGAAACTGGATTTACTTTGATTGTTGTTTTTCCGTTAAGGTATTTTTTCGCCATATCAACGAGCATGAACGGCTGCTTTTCGTCGCCGGGTGCAAATGTTACGATTTGTGCATGGCCATTGGGTGCAAGATACTTGTGCATATCTTTGAACAGCTTTTCAACAAAGTCAAGCCCGTACATTCCGCCGCTTGAATGGAGGAAGTAGTTTATTCCCGGTGGTGTTGGTTCGAATGGTGGATTTGAAATAATGTAATCAAATTGTTCGCCTCGAACTGGTGCAAATATGTCATTCACATTTCCGTCTCTGATCTGTATCTTGTCTTCTAATCCATTCAGCACGATGTTGAAGCCTGCATAGTTTTTAGCGCGAGGGTTGATTTCCAGTGCTGTTACTTTTTTTGCGCCGGCTTTTACTGCGCCGATTGAAAGAACGCCCGAACCAACACCAATTTCGAGTGCATGTGCTCCTTGTATTTTGTCTTGGACAATTTCATCGAGATAAAACTGGTTTTCAGGATGAAGCGGCATGACTTGGTCTGTTTTATTGTACTCCACCTTGTCTGTCACCACACAAAAGCCGCCGACGTGGCTAAGCCTTTTGTTCTTCAGGGTGCTGTTGATCAGTTTAGTTATCATCAATTAGTAGTTACATATTCAAGCATTTAATATTTTGTCGTAATACTTCTTACGAAAATTTTATAAATGTGAGCCTATTACTTGTTCTTACGTTATTTGCGATTGAAACGTTCAAAATAGGCAAAAAGTGAACGTTTCAATCGCAACCTTTATAAAGAAGCTTTGATTTGAGAGACTCTATGGACATCGAACAGCTGAACAACTGGAACCCGTGGTGGAGAACGAAGGAAGTGCCTCGCGTATTTCTCGGCGTTGCTCGAA
>DATEAE010000095.1:0-8605 GCA_035288505.1 Candidatus Nanoarchaeia archaeon | reverse complement strand
GAGCATGCTCAGAAACTTTCACCACCAGTGTACAAACTTGGAAAGTTTCTGACATTTCGTAACGGCAATGACTGGGAGTTCCTCTATCACAGATTATTTACAAAACGTATATAAACAAAATTCCATTCGTTTTGTCAATGCTCTTTGCTCTTCTTGCTCATGTGTTTGAAAAGCTTGAAAAGACCTCATCAAGCAATCAGGCACAGCTTATTCTCGCGGAGCTTTTTAAGAAAGTGCCAAAATCGGACATCGACAAAGTATGTTATCTGACGCTTGGAAGCATCGCTTCTCCATCCGAAGGTGTTGTTCTTGGTATGGCTGACCAAATGGTCATCAAAAGCATTGCGCGCGCTGTCGAAAAAGAGGAGCACATTGTGAAAACAGATTTTACATTATTAGGTGATCTCGGAAAAGTAGCAGAGAAAGATGTCACGCAAAAACGTGCGCAGTTATCTGTTGCAGATGTTTTTTCAGGTTTGCATGACATTGCTTCTTCATCGGGCACAGGCAGCCAATCAATGAAAATTGAGAAACTTGCGTCACTTCTTCAGCGTGCCACGTCTACGGAAGCCAAATACATTGTTCGTATCGCATTGGGAAACCTGCGTATGGGTGTTGCCGACATGACACTGCTGAACAGTCTTGCGATTGCATTCATGCATGACAAAAAGAATAAAGAACATCTTGAACGTGCCTACAATGTCTGTCCGGACATCGGTGTCATAGCACGTGCTGCTGTTCAGGGTGTTGGTGCAGTACAGAAAGTGTTACCGTTGATTGGCAGACCTATCAAAGTCATGCTTGCACAACGTTCAAAAACGCTTGCTGAAATTGTGGAACGGATGCCTGATGGTGTTTGTGCTGAAGAAAAATACGATGGTGAGCGCGTGCAGATTCATAAAAAAGGAAAAAAAGTTTGGCTTTTTTCACGCCGCATGGATAATATCACTTTGCAGTTTCCTGATGTTGCTGCTGCGATTGTTAAATTGCGTGGCGATTTCATAGTCGAAGGTGAAATTGTTGCTGTTTCTGATGGAAAACTGCTTGATTTTCAAACGCTGATGCAGCGGCGTAGAAAACATGATGTTGAACATTATTCTAAAAAAATTCCTGTTGCGGTGTTTTTATTTGATGTCTTATTTTATGGCAAGAGTTATCTTCATGAGCCTCTGTTGAAACGGCAGGAAGCCTTGAAAAAAATTGTAGGTAAAGAAACCAAGCAATTGCGGTATGCTGTTCATGTGTTCACAAAAAACGCTGATGACATCGAAGATTTTTTTCACGCATGTTTGAAGCGTGGTACAGAGGGCATTGTTGCAAAGCATGTTACTGGCATGTATCAAGCAGGAACGCGCGGATATAACTGGATAAAATGGAAAAAAGATTACATGAGAAATTTGCGCGATACATTTGATTTGGTTATTATCGGAGCTTTTTTTGGCAAAGGAAGCAGAGCAGGAAGCTATGGTGCGGTTCTCTGTGCTTGCTATAACAACAAAAAAAATGTGTTTGAGACCTTTTGCAAGCTCGGTTCTGGATTTACGGAAAAACAGCTTAATAAATTGCCCGCGATGTTGAAAAAGCATATGACTGCAAAGCCAGCGCGTGTTGTTGTTCACAAAAACATGAAACCTGATGAATGGTTTGAGCCGCGGGTTGTTGTTGAAGTGACGGGTGCTGAAATTACACGAAGTTCGTTGCACAGCTGTGCTGAAAAGAATGGTGTCGGACTGGCGCTGCGTTTTCCGCGGCTCTTACGCTTTAGAGAAGACAAAAAAGCGGAACAGGCGACCACGACGAAAGAGATTGAGGGGATGATGTGATTTTATCTCTCAATATCTCCAATCAGTTTTCCAATCTCATTAATTCTATCTGCCTGTAACGTAACACTTGATAATCCTTTTTCCATGAGTTGCGGCAGCACTGCTTTGAGCGGCGTCAGAAAAGACATTGTTGTTTCAATTTTTTCTTTCGTGCATTTCTCGATGACTTCGTACACTAATCTTAACACTGATGGATGAATTGGATTATAGATTGTCTTCATGCGCGGATTTGTTCTTTCTGCTGCAAGTGTGTATTGCGTCAAGTCGTTCATTCCGATAAATGCCAAGTCCAAGCCTTCTTCAATGAATTCGTCAATCTGCAGCGCAGCAGAAGGCGTTTCAAACATCGAACCAACCTTAATATCTTTGTGCGGAATGATTCCGTGCTTGCGCAGCATGCGTTTCGCTTCTCTGTATTCAGAAACATCTCTCACTAATGGATAGATGATACCTATATTTTTGCATGTTTTCAGCACATCAGTAATTGCATCATACTCAATGCACAATAGTTCTGGTTGTTGCAGCTCTCTGATGATGCCGCGCCAGCCCAGCAGCGGATTAAGCTCTTTTTTTTCTTGTGCTCCTTCAAAATGGACGAGTTCATCAGTTGGAATGTCCATTGTTCGTATCCATACTGGCTTTGGCGCAAAAGCTTGTGCAATTCTTTTTATCCCCTGAGCAAGAATTTGTCTCAATTCATTCTGTTTTTTCTTTTTTACAAAGTAATCATAGGGATGCTTTCCTGTTGCTTCGATAATGAGGTTGGTGCGCAGCAACCCGACACCATCTGTATTCAATGCTGCGGCTTTTTCTGCGATTTCCGGGATACTCAGATGAAGATAAATTTTTGTCTTTCCTTTGTATTTTAATGGCAAATGATGTTGGTATTCTTTTATCTTTTTTCTACCGGTGAAAATGTTGCCACTCATTCCGTTTATCGTCACTTCTGTTCCTTCTTTGAATGACTTTTCGCTTAAAACGCAGGGTTTCCAACATTCTTTCAGATATGATACAGCATGGTCTGCTTCGTGTCCAGCAATGATAAAACCAGATGCTTTTGAGGCAGCGCACACCAGTGGAGGAGACAAATATTTTGCATAGACAATGTCTCCCTGTTTCGCTGATATTGCTTCTGCTTTTGTTGTAACATGTTTTATTCTTCCAGAAGCAATGCCCGGGCTTACACCGTTCATTCGTTGCACGGCTTACCACTATTCTGCCGGAGACAGAGTTTGTTCAGTTCGTTTGTGGTTAACGCACGATCGTATATTGCAAACTCGTCGATGCTGCCTTTGTAATCACGATCACTGTCGCCTGCCTGACCAGAACGACCCGCTGTTCCGAAACGCAGTGTTCCCCATTTATCTCGCTTTATTGGACTCGATGCACCTGCTACGCCCCGTGA
This sequence comes from Candidatus Nanoarchaeia archaeon, assembly GCA_035288505.1. Classification (GTDB taxonomy): domain Archaea; phylum Nanobdellota; class Nanobdellia; order Woesearchaeales; family JAGLXL01; genus DATDXM01. The sequence continues at coordinate 5,377 of DATEAE010000095.1, read as the reverse complement.
AACTGTGTCTATAACCAATTCTGCGGTCGGTTTTGTATTGACGTTCTTAACGATTATTACGACCTGCTGCCATTCTCTTGTATTCATTTCTGTTGACACTTTCAGGTTGTTTTTGTCGTCTCCAACATAGAATGTGAGCTTGTTAATCTTGTAATTGCTCATGCCTATTTCATCTCCAAGCGAAAGATGCATCTCCTGCTGCGGACCCCATCCATTGCCGGCGTTTTCTGCACGCGTTTCCTTATCTTCATCGCCTTGCCAAAAGATGTGTGCGCGCTTCAGTAAATCTCCTGGTTTTATCCAGATGACTATTGTAAATTCGTTCATGCTTTGAAGTCTCTTGTCGGTGAGAGTGACAATGTCGTTGCTCCCATCGAAGTTCCAAGCATTGTTGATTTTGCCAAGCAATTTGGTTGTTTTGCTCGCTCCTTTTGAGTAGGATATTATTTTTCCGTCTTCACTCGTCTCAGTATCCATCGTTAAGTGATAGACTGGTTCTGGTAAAACTATTTTTGTGCCGGTTGGTGTGACTGTTGCTGGTGTTTGTGCCGCGGGAAGAGGACTTATCGGTTTTGGTTGTGCTGCTGGTTCGGTAATTACTGGTGCAGTCGTTGGCTCCTCTGTCGGTAAAGAAGGTTGAACTGGTACGTCGGAAGTATCTGGCTTCTCAGGCACCTGAAGCTGGATGCAGCCTGTTACAAGTACTACTAAAACTAGTATGATAAGTGGAATTGTCTTCATCGTCTCACCTTCTTTTTTTAACTGATTACCTTTGTCACTAATGTATGACTGCTATTTAATAGTTTTGATTCTCTTTCACCAAAAATATTATAAGCTTTGAACTATCCAAGTCGATTATGAACCCTGATGCGATTGCAAAGCTCATTGTTGAAAAAGGACTGAAGAATGTCAACCTTTCCATGTTCACCGATTCGGAAAAGAAAACAATCCTTCAGGAAGCTGCCGAAGTCTTTTTGCGACAGGGAAAAACAGCTGACCTTCTTGAAATTCTTGAATATGTTGACCTCAAAAAATTTGCTGATATGATGCGTCCGCTTGCGGAGAATTGCGTTGAACAAGGCGAGTACAAAAAAGCAGCGCAAATATATGAGAAAATTGGCTATGGGGATTTAGCTGAATTCATCCGTCTCAATTTTGTAGAATGAAACTGCTATCAAAAGATTTCTTTTTGCAGGATGCTGTTGTCGTTGGAACAGAAAGAAAGTAAAAATATTTTTTTACTATACTTTTTTTCTTCCTTTTGTAACGGCGGTGAATGGGTGTTCACCAACTTACCTCAGCATTATATCTTTTCCAGCAACATTTTAATAGTTCGTCTTTTTTACAGTTTTAATGCATTTCAACATTCAACGTCTCGCTGCGCCCTTTCGTACTTCTGTGTACTACACCGTTCTTGCGGCTGAAGCATTGACGTGGATTTTATTGGGCGCTGGCGTTTGGTTCGCTGCTCTTCGGATTAGAACAGCAGCTCAGGAACTCACTGCTGGGCAATCACCTGAGACATTTCAAAACTATTTGTTGTCGTTGCCTCCGGAACAGCTCGCTGCTTTTGCAGGTCAACTGAAAGCTTTTGTCATCCAATTCTTTGCGCTCGTTGTTGTTGTGCCGATTGCTCTGTTTCTTGTTTTTGCAGTTAGCCGGGCTGTTGTGTGGCATCTGCTTGAAAAGAGAGAATGGCATGTTCGCTATCGACGATGGATAGGCATGAGTCTTATTGCTGTTGTGCTTTTTGTTGTGGCATTCGCAATCTATGGTGTCTTAAAACTCATTTTCGCGTCATTTTTAGGGAACACGTTGCTTTCAATTGTCAATGTTTTGGTTCTCTCTCTTTTATGGTGTGGTTATCTTATCATGAAGTTTACTGCTTTTTCATTTTTTATGAAGCATGATGCCATCTGGTCAAGCTGGGGACACGCTTTTGCGCAGCTGAAACACCGGCGAAATCTCATTGTTCTCGGAAGCGCAGTTGCTCTTCTTATTGTACTACAAATTGTTCAATATCCACTGCGTTCATGGTACTTTTTGCATCCGATGGGTGCCATTGTTGTTCCTCTTGTACTGCTGTTGCTCTTTGTGACGTGGCTGCGATTGTTTGTAGTGAACGACAAAGCGATGTAAAACTGGAAACAAATGTTTATAAATCACTGAAACTTCTTTTCCTTTTAAAATAAGAGGGGTAGAATGAGCAAAAGAGGTCAGGTTACATTATTTATCATTCTTGGTGCCTTGCTGCTTGTCGCACTGCTTTTATTTGTTGTATTTCGTGAACGTATCACGTTGTCTCAGATTCTTCCCGATCGCATATTCCCAACAAAAACCGGAACAATTCAGCGATTCATTGAAGGTTGCATTGAAGCTGTTGGTACTGAAGGACTCACATTACTTGGTGCGCAAGGCGGTTATATCGAACTGCCGGATGATATTGAGCGCAACTGGCAGGCGTATATTGACACCGGGATTAAAGTTCCGCACTGGCATTACAACGGTGAAAACAGGATACCAAGTTTTCTTGTGATGGAAAACCATCTGAACAGATATGTCAATGACAATTTGCGTGCTTGTCTGAATAATCTTGTCGAGTTCCAGCAGCAATACACAATTATCGAAAAAGGAGATGTGACAACAACGACGCGTATTCAGGATGAAGATGTTGTATTTCAGGTTGAGTATCCGCTTGAAGTTCGTGACAAAGAAGGAAAAAAGATTACCGACATTGAGGACTTTCGTGTTGAAGTTTCGTTGCTGCTCAAAAAAATGACTGAAGTCGCGACGTCTATCATGACCAAAGAAGCAGAAACAATGAAATTTGAACGACTTACCATTGATTTACTTTCTCTTGATTCAGATATTCCTACGTCGGGAACTGATTTCCAATGCAGCAGGAAACAGTGGGTTGTTTCTGACGTCCGGGAAAAATTACAGACGTTGCTTCGTGGGAATCTTCCGACGGTTCGTGTGGATTATACCTCCTATTTGCCTGTTGCTGTCGATCAACCCTATGTGCTGAGCCATTATGTCTGGCCGGTGACCGAATTCCAGTACGATGACGTCTCTGTTGGATTCACGTTTGTCGAGCAGCCTTTTCATTTCGCTGTTCGGCCGCGTTCCGGTAATTTATTGAAAAGCAATCAACTCAAAGGACAGGAACTTGCGTCGTTTGTTTGTTTGCAGCAGTGGAATTTTGTTTATGATGTTGATTATCCTTTGTTAGTGAGTGTCGAAGACAAGAAGCATAATTATGTACTGAATTTTGGATTTATTGTTCGTGTGAAAAACAATCGCGGCGCGCGTGAGCCTACTCCTACGGAAATTGTTGCATTTGATCCGGTCGAAGCTGATGGGCAGAAATATTGCGAAAATACCTATGGTGGCTATCATGTGACAGTGAAGACGTATGATAACGTGTCGGACCCGACGTTCGGAGAAACTTATGATTCAGTGAATGATGTTGATGTTTCGTTTACTTGTTTACGTTATACGTGCACGGTGGGAAAGACGAAATATACTCAGGGTGGTGTAGAAGCATCTGTTGGTAATGTTGTACCAAGCTGTGTGAATGGCGTATTGAAAGCGACGAAAGAAGGTTTTAAACCTGCACAACAGTTTTTTACACCAAGTGCTGATGATACAGTTTCAATGTATCTGACACCTTTGAAAGTATTGCGTGATTATAAAGTGATGAAGCGAGTTGAACAAAATGGTGTTCTGCTTCCTGCACGTGCATTGGACAGCGATGAGCAGGCTTTTTTATCACTGCGTTATGTCGTGAATAAAAGCGTGATGCATGAGACATGGGGCATATATCCTGCGGCGCAAAAAGAACCTCTGGAGATGCTTGCGGGGGCGTCGTTTCCTGTTGAACTTGAAATTTATGTTATGAAAGGAACGAAAATTACCGGCGGTTACATTGGAACGTGGAAAGCGGAATGGTCTGAACTTCAGGATGCGAAGAGCATTGAGTTTCAGGTGTTGTCGGGCACTACCGCTGGCGATGACGAGCTTGCAGTGTTTTTTGGCTCTCTTGCGGGAAAACAGGAACAGCTAAAACCGGTGATAAGATGAAACGGAGGTTTGGAATGACACGTGAAAACATTATTTCGGCAGTTGCAGTCATCGCTACCATCTTAGGTGTCGTTGCAATTGTGCTGATGATATTACAAATAATTGGTGTACTGTAACAATGACAAACAAGTATGTCGTAGTCTTGGATATCGTAGCAACTCTATTAACTGGCATTTGGATAATTAGGGGAGTAGTAATAGGTTTATCAACGGCAGATTTAATATTTAATTACATTTATTCCATCGTAGTCTTTATTGCGCTCATATTGACGCTGCTCGAGGAAAAACATGATTAAAAAAAGAGGACAGATGTTTGCTGTACTAATGCTCGCGTTAGTTCTAACTCTCCCTCTTGTCGACGCATTGAGCATCGCAAATGTTGCTGTTGTCGATGTCACGGACAAAAATGCTCGTGTGCAATGGACAACGGATGCTGCTTCGGATAGTACTGTACGTTTTGGTGTTACTGATACTGCAGGACTGGAGTATGATTCAAATGCAGTGACGCAGCACAATGTTCTGCTTCATGGATTACAGGCGGGACAACAGTATCAGCTTTCTGTCGGCTCAGCAGCAGGAACGCAACAAGCAACTGATGACAATAACGGCGCATTTTATCGTTTTGCAACGGCTGCACAAGATACGTTCCAACCGTTTTTAGACGTTACCGTTCCTGCGATGGTCAATCGTCCGCGTATTGACATTCGTGGCAAAACAGAAGATGATGCAGAGGTTCGTTTGATTGTGAATGGGTTGTTTTTGAAACGAATGACTCCATCTGATGGAAAGTTTGAATTTTTGCGCGTTCCGTTGGTTGCGGGAGAATCAAATACAATTGACATCACCGTACAGGATACAGCAGGTCACAGCAATCAAGCTTCTTTTGTTGTTCAGGTGGATACAAAAATTCCTGAGATAACTGCTTCTCTTCCTGCGGTGGTTGGCGTTTCTTCTTTTGCTCTCCATGCAACTATCAGCGAGGAAGCGCAGGTGACACTGCATGTTGACAATCAAAGTCTCTTTTCCCAAAAGACATCTGTTGTTGATGTTACCATTCCTCTCGATGACGGCGAGCATGAAATTGTTTTGACTGCGACGGATGATGCGGGTAATGTTGATACTCTTCGACATGTGATTGTTGCAGATACAATGCCGCCTGAAATTAATGATGTCGCGCCGCTTGAAAGAACAGCATTTTACTATGAAGGAAAGGCGACTGATACGGTGCGCGGAAAGACAGAACCCGGTGCTCGTGTGTATATGTTGGTTGATACTAAAGGGACAGGGTTTAGTTT
>DATEAE010000094.1:0-3419 GCA_035288505.1 Candidatus Nanoarchaeia archaeon | reverse complement strand
AACCCCATTGAAAATGAAACAGAAAATTGTGAAATTATCGGGTGAGAGACTCGGCATTTATTTTAATAATAATGTTGTGAACAGCTTGCAGTTGAAAAAAGGAGAAGAGATTTTTGTTTCTGTGCCCGACAAGAAACATATTGTTTTAGAAGTTAAGAATTGAGCTTTTGTAAATCTCCATTTAAAATTATTGGTTTCACTGCCTCGATTTCTGATTTGTAATAAGGAATTTCTGGGATGGGGTTGAGAAGAAAAATCTTCGTTTTCCAGTAATGTGCAAAACCTATCTCAATCAACGTATTGCCACCAATATAATTTTTTACTTCATTCTTGTCATAATTTAGGACGAGAATTGCATCGCTCTTTTTTATTTTATCGAGAAATTCGCGGATGGCGTCTTTCTCGTTTTTGTGGAATAGTACGAGCTTTTCTTTCTGTTCAGGCGATTTTCCGACGTATTCCTGTGCAAAAGCTGATACAAAAACATGATGACCGCTTTTTTCGAGAAGTTTTTTTACTTCGAACATTTTTTCGGTAAAAAGCATGCTGCCACAGATTGCGATGTTCATGGAGTGAATGGTATCATCTCTCACTTTTCTTCAATCCCTGCCACCAGTCATTCGGATCAGTCTTTTCAAGCTCTTTTGCAAGCTTTTTTGCTGAACCAGTTACAAGCAGCTTGTGGATATTTGTCATCCAGTCCTGTGCATCGTGCCCATTTTTTTGATATTCACGCGCTTGTGCGAAACATTCCAGCAAATCAGCATCGCGCGCGATGATTGATTCTTTTGTTTTTTGGACTTTTAGCTCTTCGTGCAATACATAGATTTCTTTTCCAGTTGTGCCAAGTGGCTCTGTTTGTTCTTTGTGTGCAACGGTCTCCGCTGCCCGAAAATCAATGTAGCGATGACCAATCTTATGCAAATCATTTAATCTTGTTTCATGCAAATCATTGCACAGTGTCATGAACGAAACGTAATGCGCGCGCTCAATACTGAGATTTTCCATGCGCGCAAGGATGTATGCGATGACACCTGCACGAAAACTGTGGTCGGCGACCGATTCCGGGTCTTTGACGTTGATAATCCACCAGCCGCTTCGCTTGACGCGCTTCAGTACACCAAGCTCATAGAAAAAGTTTGCATTTACCATTTTTTCTTTTCAGCAAGGATACAATTGTCTTTCGTTGCAGGAGCATTTTTGAGCATGCGTTCGGAAAAGTCAGCAGTTGTATTCAGCGTTGCTTTATCGTCGCGCACATTTCTCTCGCGGCGAACCTGAAAGTCAATATCTTTATGTTCGGTTTTTTGCAGCGCATCCATAAAATTATCCATTATTTTTTTTGCCTGCTGTGTTATCTTATCTTTGTCGAGCATTTTACATCTTTCCTTTAAGCTTCAGTTCGAGTACCAAATCCTCAAGTTTTTTTAAATCATATTTCATTGAGTCAAACTTTCTTCGGATTTCATTCTCGCGGAAATCAAAGGATAACAGTTCGCCATAAAGCGTATCGACCAGCTCTTTGATACGAATAACTTCTTTTACTTTTCCTTTGCCGGCCAGATAAACCGCTTTTCTTACCAGTTCACCGGTTAAGTCACACAATCCTAAAATATAGTAGATTGTTCCCAAATCCAACTCTTTACGGGTTGCGAGTTTCCCTGTTTTAACGACAGAATGATATAACAAGGCTTCGGCATATTCTTGCAGTGCAATCTTGTAACTCCCTTCAGATTCCATGAGGTTGCTGTGCTTTGCGAATTTTTCGAGCGCTGATTTTTCTTTTTTTATGTCTTCAATCAATTTTTCTGCTTGTTTGAGCTCATCGCGGTGGACAGCATAGATAACCTGTTTGCTGAGCTTGAGAACGTCACGGCTTTTTTTAATTAACAGTTCACGTTGTTCGTCGTATGCAAGTATTTCCTGTCGCATCGATGCGAAATCGGGTTTGTTGAGCATTCTGCTGAAAAAAGGAAATTGCTATTTAAATGTAGCTGTCGAGCGGCAGGATGGTCGTGAGAGCAGAAGGAAGGCGAAAAACTCTTTCTAAAACGTTTTATTTTTTTCTTCCTTTCGTAGCAACGGAGACTTGGAGTTCAGAGACTATTTTCAAAAAAAACATGTCTTTTTAAAGAAATAGAAAATAGTTTTTGATGTGTGGGACACAATCTCTCAAATTGCAATATTTGTACTCGGAGTTTCAAGCATTGTTTTAGTTGCTAGAAAAAACAAGTGGGGCTTTGTTTTAGGATTTCTTGCTCAACCTTTTTGGTTCATTACTTCTTTTATAAATGAACAATGGGGCGTATTTTTTGTTGCTTTTGTTTATTCGGGCTCTTGGCTATATGGGATTTATGAGTGGTTCTATAAAAGCCGAAAAGAAAAAGTAATATGAGTTTGTCAACTAAAGCATTTTCATCTCACTCACCAAAACCATTTTATAAGCAAAGAAAGATTACACCTTCCATGTCAATCGTTCTCGACGTTCACGGGCTGAAGAAAAACTATGTCATTAGAAAGGGCTTTTTGTGGAGAACACGACAAATCATTGAGGCAGTTCGTGGTGTGAGCTTTCATGTTCGGAAAAATGAGATTTTTGGATTGCTTGGACCTAATGGAGCGGGCAAAACAACCATTGTAAATATATTGGCAGGAATTGTTACCAAAGACGATGGAAAAATTACAGTTTTTGGAGAACCTTATTCAGAACAAACGCGGGAACGCATGAATGTTGCGACAGCGTACAGCAGTCTGCTTGAATTTCTTACGGTGATGCAAAATTTACGGGTTTTCGCACGTATGTACAATGTAAAAAATCCTGAAAAACGTATTGAACAGCTGCTACATCAATTTGGAATGTACAAGCATCGCAATACTCGTTATTATTTGTTATCTGCAGGACAACGAACACGGGTCAATTTATGCAAAGGATTAATCAATGAACCTGAGCTGTTGCTGCTTGATGAAGCCACTGTTGGATTAGACCCTGACATTGCGCAGGAAGTTCGTGATGAAATCAGTAATATGGGTACAACCATCATTCTTACAACACATTACATGAGAGAGATAGAACAATTATGCGCACGAGCAGCCTTTCTTCATCAGGGGCACATTATTCGCATGGGAACGCCAAAACAACTGGTCAAACTTATCAAAGAACAAGTCGTGCAGATATCATTCGAACCAAATCCGCTCATGGATAAAATTATTGCCTCACTTCCAGGCACTCTTGAGGAACGACGGACATCATCGATTACTCTTCGGGTGCCGCATACAACGGGCGCATTGCATGATGTGCTGCATCCGCTGCTCACCAAAGGAGTTTACATTCGTGACCTGCACATTACAAAGCCATCGCTGGAGGATGTTTTTATCAAACTTACACGAAAATGAACATGCATCGGGTATACGGGCTGCTG
>DATEAE010000093.1:0-4971 GCA_035288505.1 Candidatus Nanoarchaeia archaeon | reverse complement strand
TAAGTAAGTACTTTGCATTAATATTAATTCTAATATTATTTTTTTTACAAAAACCGCAAAATTTATAAGAAATAAGTAATTTTTAGTATAAAATGCAAAATTTAGATGTAATTGATAGAAAAATCTTGTATGAACTTGACCTTGACGCACGAATCCCTACTACTCGACTCGCCAAAAAGCTCAGGCAACCCAGAGAAAAAATAAATTATAGAATCAGCAATCTTCAAAAGCGAGGGTACATCAGGAAATTTGTTTGTATGATTAATCCTTCAAAATTTGGCTACTCCATTTACAAGCTTTTTTTCAAATTTCAAAATCTGTCCAAAGAAAAAGAGAAAGAAATTTTTGGTTGGTTTGTAGATAATAAATATGTTTATTGGGTTGCAAGCGCAAAAGGAAAATGGGATGTTAATCTTACCATTTTCGCTGAAGATATCAATCACTTTGATGAAATCATGTCAGAATTTCATACAAGATACGGGGAATATATTCAGGAACAGGAGTTTAATACAACGCTGGTTGCTGGTATTCTTACGAAAGACTGGCTTGTTCCTGAAAAACAGATGAGAAGCAAAGTTGCCCAAGTTGGCGGGCGAGTAGAAAATATTGTTCTGGACAAAACCGACGTTGAAATCCTGCGCGTACTCGCAAACAATGGCAGAATGTCTGTGGCAGAGATTGCTCGTAAACTCAATTCAACGCAAAAAATAGTATTATACAAAATGAAAGAATTGGAAAAAAAGAAAATAATTCTTGGATATACTACTTCTCTCAATCTCGAGATGATGGGCATGCAATTCTTCAAAGCAGTAGTCTTCTTTAACACAATGACAAGGGAATTAAAACACAAATTGATAGAGTATATGAGAACAAATCCTCACGTCGGATTTTTCGTTTTCTGCGTTGGAAGCTGGCCTTTTGAAATGGAACTCATCGTAAAAGACAACAAAGAATTTTATCAAGTAATGGATGATTTTAGAGAATGTTTTCCTGAAATGAAAAGCTATGAAACATTAATATTCCCGAAAGAATTCAAGTTTGATTGGATGCCGCTTTGTTATGAGGCTAAAGAATAACAACCTTAATGCATTTCTTTTTTCAAAATCTCTTTAATCTTTGACACAAAAAGCACAGCTTTAACACGCAAGCCTTCAGCATCTTTCTTATCGAATTTCAAGTTAGATGAATAGCTCGCATCTTCTCGTTTATTTTTTGATTCAACATAAAACAACAAATCTTTGTAATCAACAAATTCCCCTAACATTTCTATATCTTCTTTGCTCAATTCTCTTCTGTAAAATTCTTTGATCAAAATACAGAGCGTGGCAAGATGATTTTTTGATGAATACTCGCGTGTCAAGATTAACGCAATCGCCGCATGATACGAGGCATAATAACAGCCGGTAATCGCCCAATCGACAAATCCTAACTTGATGTTCTCTGCAACAAAACGCAGGTTATGGTCGGCTTTGAGAATATGCCCTTCTATCTCCTGGTTGTCAACGTTTTGTTTCTTCAGTATCTCTTTGCCAAGAAAATCACGAATCTTTTGTTCGACAAGAACATTATTTTCAAGTAACTGGTGAAAATCATACTCTTTCATTGAGCGCCTCGTAATAATCAATATGGTTAATGAGTGGGTATCCTGTGCCAAGAGCGGATTGCACGACTTTATCTTCCTGCAATTTTATTTCTCGAACAAAATCATTGTAACTCATTTGAAACGTGCTTATTTTTATTGCTGTTAGTGCATCCGCTTCTTTTTCTGCTTCGTACGTCTTAATATTTTTATTTCCAATAAGTAAAATATCGATATCTGATTTATTGTTATACGTCCCTTTTGCAGTCGAACCAAACAGCACGGCAAAAACAGGCTTTTCTGACAGTTTGTTGAAATAATAGTGTACTGCGTTTTTCCGAACTGCGGGAAGTTTCTCGAACCTCTCGATATCAAACAATTCAAACAGAAGATACACTCTCTTATTTTTTCGAACCGAATACTTTTTCAAATTCCCGTCTTTTTCCGATATTAGAACATTCTCTTTTTCAAGCGCTGCGAGAAACCGCGTTGTGCTTGGCGCATGTAATCCGGTTTGGCGTACTATCTCTCGCAGATGTAATTTAGTTTTATTTCTGTAAAAGAGCTGCATAATCTTCCAATAGCCTGATTTGAGTAATGTTATCATTATAGTAACAGATGTTACTAAAATAGTATCATTTATAAATGTTGTGGAGAAAAAATAATTATTACACCATTTTATAAGCATCAGGAATGTGCTCAGGAGGACATAGAAAATGAGAAAATGTCACGTTTGCAATGGCGAACTTAAGAGTTGATGATATCACCATGAAACTTGATAGTCATACATTCATTGTGAAAGGGGAGCGTTGCACGAATTGTGGTGAAGAGGTTATCGGCGAAGCAGAAGGACAACGAATGATTGAACTCGCCCGAAAAGCAGGTGTTTGGGGTAATCCATTGAAACTCCATCGAAAGCTTACACGAAGTGGGAGAGGAACAATTTTGCGCATTCCAACAGACCTTGAAGAAAATTTGAAACTTAGACGCAATGAACGCGTTGCTATTTCAAAAGTTGGAAATAAAAAGTTTTTGGTGGAGATAGAAGGTTAACACTCATCCGTATGTTCTTCGACAGATTGGTGCCAATCGACATTGAGCATGTTTTCAAGTTTGCGTTCTTGTTCTCTAACAAATTGTCGGTCGTATTGGGGCAGAGCTGACGCTTCCGCGTGCGTTGTATATCCAGGCCTGTTTGTTGTCCATGCACTCATGACGTTCATAAAAAAAAATAAGCGTAAGAATTTATTAAGGTTTCGACGAGAAATTGAAGAAAAAAGAAAAAGTTCTAACCCTTTCTCTCCCCGACGATGCAGACCTGTTCGGTGATAACGTCATCGCATCTGAGTCTGTCCTGTGCTTTTTCCAATCTCTGACCACATTCAAGGACAGAGCGTCGGTCTGCCTGGTAAAAAGTCAGCGCGAGTGATGCCTGTTCTTCAAGGGAAGGATGCTGCCTGTATCCGAAGACAACGGCCTGATGCGGTGTCACGCCAAGCACGCGATTATAGGTTGTCTTAATCTCGTCCATTGATGGCAATTCGCCGAACTTTCTCCGGTAGATGACGTGATTTTCATGGCTCGGTGCTCCGGGTGGAAGTATTTGTTCATACCCGTGAAAATCTTTTTTCATGTCAAAGTCGTCAAAATCTGACAGGCGTTCGTCGAGGAAGTGTTCGAGCTCGAAATTTCCATCTTTGATTCCATGCTCTTCGAGTATGGTCATTGCCTGGCGAATTTTCTGTTGTGCAGCTGTGTAGGTCTCTTCACGCCTTCCATTGCCGACTTTGACTGTTGCCATCGCTCCCGGTTCTTCGAGGTCGTGGTCTTTTGCTGATGTTTCACGTGTCCATGGGTAGTGTGCATCATATCCAAAGTTTTTTACTTCGACGAAGTATTTGAACTTCGGAATGATAGGATGCAACGATAGCTGCACAGCAATTAACCTCTCCCATCCCATCTTTGGCACAGCGATATGAATATCAAACATGCCATTCAGTTTTCCGTCTTTGTTTGCGCGTTTCATTTTTTCTTAAAACTGTCTGTATTTCGTATCTTCGACATTGCCCTCTGTACAAGCCAGCAATTCTATCACGCTGGCAGTGCACATCAGTACAATCCTGTCCACGACTTCAGCTACAGTCATTTTAACCTCCAGTTTATTTTATTACTAATAAGTAGTTACCTATATAAATTCTTGCTGTCGCTTAAACGACAACAATATAAAGAGAAGTTACTTTTGGCGTCGTATGAGTCTCAAGGAGTCTTTGACAGGCATCGGATTGAGCGACGGTGAAAGCACTATTTACCTTGCATTACTCAAGCTCGGCTCAAGCCCGGTGCACAAAATCAAAGAAGAAACGCGCATGCATCGCACAACAATCTACGATTTTCTTGAGAAGCTGCTGACCAAAGGATTAGCCAGCTACGTCATCAAAGGCGGAGTGAAATATTACAAAGCAACACATCCAAATAAACTTCTTGATTATATCAAAGAAAAAGAAAACATGGTGAACGATGTGTTGCCAGAATTAGATAAGCTCTCAGCGTTTCATAAAGACGAAATCACCGTTGAAGTCTATCGTGGCGTTGAGGGTGTCAAGACATTGTTGAAAGACGTGCTTCGCGAGGGCAAAGACCACGTTATTTTTGGCATTGATGAGTCGATGTTCAAAGAAAAATTAGGACCGTTCATGGAATGGTATTTCAAGGAAGAAAAGAAACGGGGGTTTAAAGAACGCATTTTGACAAGTGATGAAGCATCCTATGTTTATGGATATCAGACTGCGATGTACAGATATTTACCGCGTGAATCATTCAATCCTACACCGACCTATGTGTACGGTGACAATGTCGCAATTCTTATCTGGGAACCTTTCTCTGTCATACGAATAAAGAACGCTGCGCTGGCGGACAGCTACGCTAAATATTTCGAACTTCTCTGGAAGATGGCGAAAACAAAGCCGAAATTTGCAACAAAAAATACGAAAACAGATAAACCTAAAGAAAAATGAAACCATTTATGAAAACCTGCTATAAGTGCAAAAGTGCTGTAAAAGTTGCAAAGTGCACAAAAGAAAATATTGAATTAAATTGTATGAAATGTACCTCTTGCGGCGAAGAATATTTCACATCAAGCGAACTCATGAAATTTGATACCATCACCCAAAAAATGCCTGCACATTCTTAAACTTGATTTTAACATACTCGTCCGCAGGAAGTCCCTTTTCTTTTACATTTTTCAACGCTGGTGCGACATGCGTGCTGCCTTTTGGAATGGTAAAACCTGCTCTTTTGCTCAGCTCAGCAAGCTGTTTCAATGCATAGGCGCGTGCAAGTATTGATGCAGCAGCGACTTCAGGATACTTCGACTCTGCTTTCTCTACAATGAT
>DATEAE010000092.1:0-2003 GCA_035288505.1 Candidatus Nanoarchaeia archaeon | reverse complement strand
GGTGTTATTCATTGATGTTTACTCATAAAGCGCAAATGGAAGTGTTGGGATTGGCGATTGTTGTATTGCTTGTTTCATTATCTTTACTCTTTGTGTTGCAGTTTGTTATCAATCGTGAAGATGAACAGCCGCGACAGATATTCACCCGCGACCAGCTTGCCAGTACAATGGTTAATTCGCTGCTCGAAACGACCACTTCTTGTGCAGACTTAACGATGACTGAACTGTTGCAGGATTGCGCTCAACAGCCCTTGTCGGATGCGGATTGTGACCGCGATGGATATACGCGCATTGGCACACGAGCGGAAAGTTGTGTCTATGCTGAAGGTATTACTTCACAAATATTTGCTGATACGCTTGATGCGTGGGATAAAAAGTACGAATTTAATGTAAAATACGGCACTGAAGGATTAGTTACTGTTAAAAAAGAAGGCTGTCCCAGTGAATATGATACGGGAAGCGCTCTATTGCCGCTGGTTCCGGGCGGACCGAGTATTTTTGTTGTGCTGAGAGTGTGTTGAACTATCTCAATGTGAACATGTTACAACTTTTTTTTCTTCCTGAGGCACGCGCAACAGCACCAACGAACCGACTATTTGGGTACATCCTTTCATATGGGACAGTTTTATCGTGCCGTTACGAAAAGAAGAAAAAAACGTTGCAACGTCTTTTTTTGCTTTCTTTCTGGTTCAAACGGCCACCTAACCCCTTGTTCTCAAGCTTTATTCGCAAGTTTGCCTCAAAGTCTTCAAAAGCTTTAAATATAAACAATATTTACCTTGCTCTATGAAAAAGGGGCAAGGATTACCATTAACTACAATTGTTATTGCTATTCTTGTCCTCGTTGTTCTTGTTGTGCTTGTCGCTATCTTCACCGGTCAGATTGGTCGGACAGACCAGAATTTGCAGCAGCAGGGTAATGTTGAACTTATCAGCATGAGACTTGAGTATGGTAAATGCCGACCAACGCCAAGTGCGGAACAATCGTTCATGAGTGAGCATAATACTGCAGCTTCTGAGCAGTTGAAAGCAGATGCAAAGACGCGGTTCTTACGAGCGATTAATGAATGCAGTATAAATACGGCGCCAGACCAGTGTAGTGCGAATGGATGTATTTGGAAAGGGTAGGTTGGCTTCTTTTTTTTGAAAACTGTAAGTTTGAAATCTCAGTATGAAATGCACACAATGTCGCATTGGAATGTATGAAAAAAAGAAAGTTCCTTATGTTTTTTAGGTGAATCGCTTGGACAATTCGAAGCTCTCGTCTGTCGCCATTGTGGTGAAACTCTGTTTGAAGCGGCAGCGTCCGATAAAATCGAGTCGGAAGTAAAAAAACATGGGCTGTGGGGGTTACGTGCTCGAACAAAGATTTCTGAAGTTGGCAATGCGCTCGATGTTCGTATTCCAAAGTCACTCGCTGAATTTCTTTCATTGAAAAAAGGCAAAGAGGTTATCCTTGAGCCTATGCGAATAGGTCGTAAATTATTGTCGAGTGGGTCGGTCTAGCGATGAAATTACTTTAGCGTTGTGGAGGATACCATTTTGTCGCCAGTCTTATAAACTAGTATTCTCAAGTTATTTTTATGATGCCGATTCATGAATTGATAAGCAAGATAAAGTGGGACCCGAACGAAAAGCCAGCGGACTATTTCTTATCCTATTATGACAGGATACTGAAATCGTTAATTGAATTTCGGTTTGACGATATTGCGAGCATCGAGGATTCTTTCATCCAGCTTTATAAAGAAGACAAGCTTCTTTCAATCCCATTTCATCGAATAAAGCAAATTAAAAAAGATGGAAAGATTGTTTGGGAAAGAAAAGTCGATGAATAATGTAATTGTCACCCAGAATGAAAAAACCCCTAAAGGAATAGGTGGTTGGCTATTATTACCAACAGTTGGATTCTTTGTTGCTTTTGTTTTATGTCTACTTTTTGCAGTTGCTATGACATTCTCTTTGATATTTGAAGAAGGTGGTTTTTGGGAAGGATTTTATCTTAT
>DATEAE010000091.1:0-7636 GCA_035288505.1 Candidatus Nanoarchaeia archaeon | reverse complement strand
TATAGTTTTGGATTTCTGTTGTTATTTATGAGTTTATCAGACACACAGACACAGGTTAGAGAAGCAGCCCGACGAAAAGTGATTGATGTTGTTGACAGACGAATGCTCGAGTGCAGTGTGAGCCGCAGATATTATGATACACAAAGAGATGAGAATGGAGATCGTTTTTTCCAGTACTCGTGCGGTGTGAATTTTCGACAAACAACAGCACGACTCTATGTTGATGGTCTACCTCCACGATTGCTCGTCATCCAAAAAGGTGATTCGACGAACGCCGCCGTAGAGGATATTAAGAGAGATTTAGGCGACAAGGTGAATGTGGAATACCTCAAAGGCACAGGAACCTGCAAATAAACACTCGTCGTGATCGTTGAAGCAAAAAGAAGGCGAAAAAATATTTTTTAAAACGTTTATTTTTTTCTTCCTTTCGTAACGGCAAAAACGGGGTAACTTTTATAAACCATTACTCCCACAAAGGCTCATATGACTGAAGCAATTAATGTTCATAAAATTGGACGAGAGGTTCTTTGTCAGTTAGAGGATTTCAATAAAAAGATATGGGATGCTGTTTCGTTTAGAATGGTTCATGCAATGATGTCTCAGGAGTCTGTATTAAAAAATTCTTATGCAAATACACAAGAATACAGGAAACAACGGGCAGAAAAAGCATTGAAAGAAGCTCGGGGAAATAAGAGAAAAACCTACCAACTTCTTGCATCCGAAGACTTTATCTAAAAATTGGCCAGCGAATTGGGCTGATGTTTAATTCTTTACATGTCTTCTCAAAAGCATTATCTCTCACAACAATAATATTCACTTTTAACTTCCAAAATCCATAGATAACTGGAATGTCTTCGTCATTTAGCTTATGCTTTTTTCCAATCTCTTCGATAATCTCAATATCTTCGTCAATAGTCAAATGTGACATTTTCTCAATCATAAACTCTCCGAGAATTCTGTCAATTTCTTTATTTGCTTTTTCTTCTGAATAATCATATCTGTTAATCAAAACACCTTTGCATTCACCGATACATTGGCGAAGGGTATATAGAAATTTATCAGGAAACGAATACCCTCTGTTCTTAAAATAATCACGGGCTCTTGGATACAAAATTAAGTCAACCAGAACATTAGTGTCTAATCCATACTTTGGAAATAAGTCTCCGATTACATCACTTGCCATCACATTTTACATCTGCGACAGTTTATATAAACTTTATGAGATAACATTTATTCAGCTACTTTATCCGTTTATCAACGAAATGCTTTAAAAACCCCCAGCTTTTGTTGTCATCCATGGACTTCTGCGTCAAGTGCGGGAAAAAAGAATTGTATGAAGACTTCTTGTGCGAGAAGTGTTACACCGCAGAACATCCACAGCGCACAAAAAAAACAAAAGAAAGAAAAAAGCCAGAAACACAGCACAGCGGTTATTTTGAAGCGACTCTTCAGATTCGTGTCATCGACCAACACATCGTTGATTTTGCGTACAAAGACATTGAAAAACATGGTATTATTGCCACCAAAGAAAAATGGCTTCCAAACGGTGTCGATGTATCAGTCAGCAGCAGAAAGTATGCCCAGCAGCTCGGCAAAACACTGCAGCAGAAGTTTGGAGGCTTGCTTAAAATGACTGCAAGGATTTTCACCCGTGACCGGCAGAGCAGCAAGGATGTGTATCGCATTACTGTTTTATTCAAGCAGTTTCCATACAAGAAAGGTGATACATTCACCTACAAAGGCACAACATACGTTGTGAAAAATGCTTCGCGTGAAGTTATTGGTGAGGATGAAACACATAAAGAAAAAATATTTCGTTACAATGAACTTGAACGCGCGCACGTTTTTTGACGATGAATGATGACATTTTAGTGTTGGAAGCTTTGCAAGAATTAGATACTGAACTTTCTTTTTCTGTAGGAAAAAAACTGCTTATTGAGTTTCTACGTGGAGAAAAGAGTGATAGTGTTGTGAGAAACAAGATGCATCGCCTACCTTTGTTTGGTGCGTTGAGCGGATATCAGGATAAAGAAATTGAAGACATGATTGAACAGGCGCTCTACAAAAATTTCATCGTGCAGGAGCCTTTGCCAAACAAAAAGTGGGTTAAAACACTAAAGCTTGCTGACGCCGGCATGAAAGAACTGCGGACACCACACAAACGCCCACAGTTGGGATATGTTTATTCAGCAATTACTGAAGATGATAAAAAAGTGTTTTCGTCATTTGATTTTTTTCTTTCCAAGTACAATGATGAACAGAAGAAAGCCATTACCGCGATTGCTCCCCATATTTTGTGCATTGCGGGTGCCGGAAGCGGAAAAACAACAACGCTAACAAAACGGATTGAATTTCTGGTGCGGTTTCGTGGAGTAAATCCTTCAAAGATACTTGCAATTACATTCACACGCAAAGCGCGACAGGAGATGGAACAGCGTCTTCACGATGCCGGCATTACTGTTCAGGTAGAAACATTCAATTCATTTTCTGAAAAAATGCTCAAGCAGCATAACAATCTGCTTTACGATAGAGAAATGCGTGTCATCACCTACACAGAAAAAATACAGTTGTTGCAGCATGCACTCCAAGAACAAGGATTGTCCGTACAAAACGCGCTGAGCCTTTACTATGATAATTCCAATAAAACCGATACAGAGCTGTTTGCCGGTTTTCTTAATGACTGTTTTACAATTATCGAACACATGAAACATCATTCAGTCGCGTGGGACGCAGCTTTAAGTGTTCGGGACAGCGCGCGTTTGCGCATGATGCAACGCTTATGCACAGAAATACAACGAAGCATGACCGAACATGGACTGCGTGATTTTGCCGACCAGGTTGTTGATGCCGTAAAACTGATGGGAAAACATCCCGTCGCTCCTGTATATGACCATATTCTTGTCGATGAATATCAGGATGTCAACCCGCTTCAGATTAAGTTGCTTGATACACTCAATCCAAAAGCGTTGTTTTGCGTCGGCGATCCACGCCAAAGCATTTTTGGATGGAGAGGCTCTGACGTGTCATGTATTCTTGATTTCCAGAAAAAGTTTTTAGTAGCAGAAGTCGTTGCGCTGCGCGACAATTATCGTTCGCCTGCTCCTATTGTTGCATTCATGAATGAAGCAATCTTGCCAATGAAGTTACCTCCATTGCAGGCTGCTGTTGAAGGCGATGGTGTCATCAAATTGGTTGAATGTGCCAATGAAATTGCTGAATATGATTTTGTGATTCAATCTCTCTTGAAAAACAACGTGCAGCGCAACGGCATTTTTGTTCTTGCACGGACACATCGATTACTGAAAGAGATGAGCGAGCGCATGAAGCTGTTAGGAGTAAAGCACATCATCCGCAGCGAGGAAACCGAGCTTCGTGCAGCGCATCCTGATGAAGTCGTGTTGTCAACAATCCATGCTATCAAAGGAATGGAAGCGCATACGGTATTTGTCATCGGTTGTACGGCACAATGTTTTCCCTGTAAAGCTGGTGACCATCCTGTTGTCGACCTTGTGAAAGACCAGCATTATGATGCGTTTGAAGAAGAACGACGATTGTTTTATGTTGCACTGAGCAGAGCGCAAAAAGAGTTGTACCTGACACACACCGGAGGACTGACACGGTTTTTAACTGATAAGATGAAGGATTTGCTGCAAACAAAAAAAGATGGCAAGAATGATGCTTTTGATAGGCTGCGCGCGTGGAGAGCAGAATTAGCGCGTGAACAAGGCGTGCCACCATTTGTTATTTTTCACGACAGTGTGCTTCTTGAAATTTCGGCAAGAAAGCCGGAAACACTTCAGGAATTGCAGAACATCAGAGGAGTTGGGCCAATGAAGCTCATGAAGTACGGCGAACGATTGTTAGAGCTGTTGATGTGAGAAGATTTATAAATAAGTACTTAAATACATAATGTTATGTATATTAATACATTATCCCAGACCGGTGAGAGAATCATTGGTTTCTTACTTAACAACCTCAAAACCCAATTTTCTATCAGAGAGCTTGCAAAAAAATTAGGTCAAGATTACAAGATTGTTTTTTTAACTGCTAAGACGTTAGAAAAAGAAAAAATTATAGAAATAAAACGTGTATCCAATATCAATCAGTGTTCGATTCATCTTCTACAGAAACATGCTGCACTTTTCGCGTATGTGAGTGAGCGGCTTGCTTTTCAGAAACTTCCTCAAAAAGTTTGGCACGCAATTAATGATATTATTGCAAACATTGACAACCCGTGCTACGCCATTCTTCTTTTTGGGTCATATGCAAAAGGGACTATGAATGCAAGCTCAGATGTAGACTTGTTATTTATTGTGTCTCGAAAAGAAAAACAGATAGAAGCTGCTTCAATGAGAGCTGCAACATTAAACAATATCCCAATCCATCCAATTATTTTAACAATGGAAGAATTCAGGATTGGATTAAAACAAGAGAGTGTTTCATCTGAAGCCTACAAAAAACACTTTATCATCAAAGGAGGAGAAATGTTTTATTCTCTGATTAGCAATGCTTGACAAAGACCGGATTAGAAAAGCCGAACTGGGTTACCAAGATTATTTGGGAAGCAACCAAGTAATTGTGAAACATAAAGAGATAGGAAAATACGTCAAATTCTTTTTAACAAATGCAGAAACTTCGCTTCTTACAGCAAAAACGCTTTTAGACATCTCTGAAAACAGTGATAAGAAAGAGGCTCTTGCAATTGATAGGCATTTTGAGTCATTTCTTTGGGTAGTTGTTTCCTCCTACTATTCAATGTTTTACGCCTCGCTTGCTCTCCTTGCTCAGCATAATATAAAGGTTGGAGAACAATCAAAGCATAAAGTTGTTGCTGATACCCTTATCGCTCAATTCATTGCGAACAAGAGACTTGCAAAGCTCCTTGAAGGATATGAGAAGACAAAAGAAACCGCACTAGGACTCATTGCAGCTGAAGAAAAAGCAAAGGAACTTGTTGAACACTTTGATTTTGAACGTGAAAAACGTAATACACTACAATATGAACTCGGTGCCGAAGCAAAACAGAACCTTGCGAGAACGAGCCTGAACAGAGCAAGTGCTTTTGTCGCTGAAATCCGATTGATTTTGAGAGAAGATTTAAAAATTTAGTCGGATTTTGAGAGTAAATGCCAAGAGTTGCTTTACACCTACGGGTAGAAGATATTGTTGGGGAAAAAGTTTATTCTCCAGTACGTCTCTGTGAGATGATGAGAGCTACAGGCTTGAATAACACCCCCAGTGATTATACAATAAGAAGATATGCTCAGAAGAAAGGACTCGGCGTCACACCTGTGGAACTTGGAATACATTGTACTGATACTTCTGGTGGTAAGACCTACTTTGTTAAAAGTTCTAATTTGCCAAAACTCATCGAAGGACTTGGTCTTGCAATAACGCCAGAACAGCTGGAAGAAGCAATACGATAGCAACCATGATAAAAAAACTCACCAAGCCCGAAGCGCAGAAAGCAGTTATAGATTTATTGTCGCTTGCGGAAAAACAGTTTGCAACCAATCCGGACAAAGCACATTTGTACGTCAAAAAAGCGCGCCGCATTGCAATGAAACATAAGTTGCGACTGCCTGCGCAGCTCAAAAAGAAATTCTGCAAGCACTGTTATCATTTTCTGCAGCCGGGCACAAACGCACGGATACGGATTCATGCAAGCAAGATTGTTATCACCTGCTGGGATTGCAAGCATATCACACGAATTCCGATAAAATAAAGTTTAGTGTTCTAACTTTTTGTCAATCTCTGTTCGTAAAGCATTAATATGTAATTCAAATTTCAATTTTAATGTTTTCCAGTCCTCATATTTTAGAAATTGTCCTCTATAATTGATGGCATTTCGTTTCAGTCTTGCTGTCTCGAGAAATTCCCAGTCCAGCTCCAGTTCGGGATGTTTGAAACAGAGATATGCATTTTTACATTGATGATTTTCTGCTCCAATCCATTCAAACAACAAATATGCTTCAATCAATCCTCTTAACGATTCATAGTGGTCGCGGAAAACAAATGTCCAGTCTGTACTGTCTTTTGGAATGTCTTTTGCTGCGTTA
This sequence comes from Candidatus Nanoarchaeia archaeon, assembly GCA_035288505.1. Taxonomy (GTDB): domain Archaea; phylum Nanobdellota; class Nanobdellia; order Woesearchaeales; family JAGLXL01; genus DATDXM01. The sequence goes on along the minus strand of DATEAE010000091.1, from coordinate 1,577 downwards.
TTGATAAACTCAATACTTTTTTCTGCAACATTTTTTATTGATTTTATGAGTTCAATGTCGCAACTTTTTTCTTTTATGCTCCCTGTACTCATGCACAACTTGTAGGTTTTGTCCAGATTGTCAATAGTGAGTTTCATGTAACCTCCGCAAAATCCTGAATCTGCCCTTTTACTACATAACCATTAACTATATTTTGTATCAAGCCTGTTTTTATATTTTCTATTTCTTCCTCATCCTGAAATACATGCAGTTCAATTCTTTTGTTGAGTTTTAACTCATATCTGCTTTTATCGAAATTTGAGACGTCTCCAAAAATAAAAATATCAATATCTGAGTCTTTGTACCAGTCCCCTTTGATAATACTTCCAAACAATATGATTGTTTTTGCTGTTTTGAGAGATAAGAGTTTTGCAATAAGCCCACTTTTATGAAGCTGTTCCAGAGCATACACTCGCTTCAGAGAATAATACATCGGATTGTTAGCGCCAACGGTGTAATACGGAAATTTACTTTTTTGTTTGACATGTTTGAGTAATTTTTCAGAGACATATTTTTTAAGCCATTTGTTTGCAACTAATTTTGTCACTTTTGCTGCTCTGACAACTTCTTCAAAATGCCATTCTTTCAGAGGACTATTTTCCAAGATTAAGCTTAATACACAGTCTTCTTTACTTTTACTTGCCATAAAATTAGTCTATTTGAGATATACTATTTTAATCTTTCGACTTTATTGTTATTATTATCACTTTAAAGTAACTAAAGATTTAAATATAAGTGAGCTTCTTTTAAACTTATGGCAATGAGTATTTTTGACAAATGGAAAGTGCAGCGCGCTTTTGTACGTGTGAAGAATGACCTCAGTCATATGAAGACAATATTGACTAATGGTTTGTTTTCGCTGTCAACTGAGTATGCAAAGTTGTTGCTTCGTGTGCAGAACTTGGAACGAAAAATTGAACAGCTTGAAGCACAGCGGCAAGAACATTATTCATACAATTACGCAAAAAGTTACTAGGGTTGTATGTCACTGACACTTAATCTTGAACTTGAGAAAGCAGTAGAAAAAATTAATGCTGAAAAGGCAAAGCTCGTGTGCATTCAATTACCTGACGGATTGAAGCCACGCGCAGATGACATTAAGAAAGAGCTGGAACAGAAAACACAAGCAACCATCGTATTCTGGTCGGGAAGCTGCTTTGGCGCATGTGATGTTCCTGTTGGACTTGAGAAGTTGGGAGTTGACTTAATCATTCAATTCGGACACACACACTGGATGCCGAAGCTGAAAGGGTATGAGTATGGGTGAAAACAGATTTGTAGATGATGAAACAACACTGGAATATAGCGTTCCGATAAAAGTTTTCGATTCATCCGACAAATTACAAATGCTGGTAGAATTAGAACCATACTCTGTCTTCATGAGCAGGGGTGGAACGTTGAATGGCACTTATATTTCAAGGGAGAGCTTCCCATGTACGTAATTAGTCACCTTTTTCTAATGACGAGAAAATCCTTTAAACAGAGGGTGCTTCGTCACCCTCATGGTCAGTTGGCATCAGCGTGTTCGTGAACTTGAA